>DASSED010000074.1:0-6065 GCA_035695405.1 Gemmatimonadales bacterium | reverse complement strand
CCGAAGATCACCAGGAACAACCAGGCCAGAATCGCGTCCCAGGAAACCGATGTCGGCTGGAAATGGGCAAACTGGCCGGCGAGAGCCGCCGTCCCCAGGATGATCATGCCCCCTGCGATCATCTCCATGCCGGTAGCAAGGAAGGGTGAGGCGGGAAGCGGAGAGACTTTCGATACCACCGAGCCCCAGGCCCAGGAGGCGGAGGCTAGGATTAGGATCAGCGCGCGCCACAGATTGACGTTTTCCGGCGAGTTGCCACCGGGATAGACCAGCAAGGCCACGCCCACAACTCCCAGGAGGAGTCCTGCAACCACGCGCTTTCGGGGCTGAGCGCCACCCCGAGCCCACTCGAAGCCCACCATCCATATAGGGGCCACGGCGATCAGCACGGCGGCAAGGCCGGACGGCACCTGTTGCTCAGCCCATGCGACGGTAGCGTTCCCTCCGAGCAGCAGGAACCCGCCGATTATCGCCGCAGCCCGCCATTCTTTTCCCGACGGAGGCGGCACGCCCCGGCTTCTGGTCCACAGGTACAGCATCGTTCCCGCGAGGAGAAATCGCGACCCGGACATGACATGGGGCGGGATGTCCTGCACCGCGATGCGCATGGCCAGGTAGGTCATTCCCCAGCACAGATACACCGCCAGAAATGCCAGCCCGATTTTCCAGCTCCGGGACACCGGCACGAAGAGTTCCTCTCGGTCGATGCGAACGATTTTCTCGGCTAGTGTCTGGAAAGGTAGCGGACTGGGATCGCGAATTCGGATCGCTGAATGCTGGCTAGATCCAGAGGAAGGCGGGATGGTCGTGCCCGGTCACCGCGACGATCACCCGTTCATAGATGCGAGGTCCGTTCTCGCTGTTGGTGAACACCACCACGGCGCGGCTGTTGACCTGATCGGCAATCACGAAATTCCGAAACGAGTTGTTAGCGCCCCAGTGCCAGAGCACCTGGCCATGCTCATCCCGCTGGATCCCCCACCCGAGGCCCCACGAGAGCGCGCTATTCAGGCGAACCTGGGGCGAGGTCATCGCCCGCAGAGTGGAAGGCCTCAGCTCGAGCCCCTCGGAACCCGGAGCCGCTACCACTCGCTTCAGAAACTTGGCGTAGTCACTCGTGGTGGTGAGCAGTGACGAGGCCGCGTTGGGCACCATGTACAGCGGGAGTAGGGGCCACTGCGGGTTGATCAGGGGAACCGCTCGCGCGGCTTCGGCATAGCGCCATTCGTTGAGGTCTTTGCCCCAATCCTGGGCGATAGCCAGAGTTCTCCGACCGATCACCGACTGCACGTCGAGGCGGTTTTCCTTGCCGTCGTAGCCGGCTGCCATGCGTGACTCGAAGGAAGGGAGCCATACGTAGCTGGTTTCCTTCATGTCCAACGGATCGAAGACGTACTCCCGCATCAAATGAGGAAACGCTTTGCCGGTGACCGTTTCCACCACCCGCTGGAGATAGAAATAGGCCTCGCCCGAGTAGCTGAAGCTGGTGCCCGGCTCGGTCGCCGGGGTCAGGAAGCCAGGCTCGCGCCGCCAATTGGGGAGCCCGGTAGTGTGGCTCAACACATGGCGAGCGGTGACCTGTCTCATTCGGGGATTGTCGGTTTCTGGAAGCGGGAGGTACTGGTAGAGAGGTCGCTCCAGATCGAGCGCCTTTTCATCCACCAATCGCAGGACAGCGTAGGCGAACACCGGCTTACCCAGGGAAGCCGCCTCGAAGACCGTCCGATCCGATACCGATTGGGAGGTCTCTTCGATCGCTTGCCCGAAGCCCCTGGTCCAGACGCGCCCCGATTCGATCACGGCAATGCCCAGACCGGGAACGGAGGCCAGCTCGAGCAATCGAGGAAGGTGACGGAGAAGTTCGGCGTTGGGCTCCCAGCGAGGACCCCCAGTCGCGAGCGATGCCTGGACCGGCCACGCGTTACCGGTTCGCGTGGCCGCGACGACCAGACCCGCACTACCCAGCATGAAATCGCGGCGGCTCAAGGACATCTCTGAAGCCTCGACCCTCGGGTGCCGTGCCTCGCAACGTGGCCCGACAAGACCCTACGTATGACGGGACGACGCGTTTCGACCGGTCCCCAGTTCTTCGGGCACCGGCTTCTTCAGGTAGATACCTGGTGGAGGGAAAGGGTTGCGCCGAGGAGCGCAGGCTAGGAGTGGGCGCCCTGAAGCGCCCGGCCCACCAGCGTCATCATCTCGGTGATGGTGAACGGCTTTTCGATGGTGAGGACGGCACCCAGTAACGAAGCGTTGCCCAACAGGTCCAGGCGCTTGGTCTGTCCGCCGCCGGACATTGCGATGATGCGGGCAGTGGGGGAATGAGATAGGAGCTCGATGATCGTTTGAATCCCGTCCTTCTCCGGCATGTGCAGGTCGGTAATGACTAGGTCTCCCCCGTGTTCCCGCCACAGCCGAACCGCCTCGGTCCCATCCCGCGCCTGGGTAACGTGATAACCCGCCCGGCTCAGGAGCAGCTCGAGGGTGCGGCGTATGCTCGGATCGTCATCGACCACCAGAATGCGACCCGGCTTGCCGCTCCTGAGACCAGCCATGACCAACGCCTCTCGGTGTGAATCGGAAAGTGCTGGGTGAGGGGTGATGGTATGAAGCAGGTCCTGGGCCAGCTCGACATCTTCATGCGTGACATGATCTAACCCACAAGCCCTGGGAGAATTTGCAGGGAGGAGTGCAGTACTGACCGGCAGAATCGGAGTGCTGGAAGGCGCAGATTCATCCGGCTGTCAATTATCCAGACGACTGAGGAAGAAAGCTCTTCTGGCGGGGAAAAGGCGGGCTGGAGATCTCTGGGCCTCGATCCGACACTCACGGATGTCCATCGGGCGAAGCAACGCCCAATCTGGGATCCTTACTGCCTTTCAGGAGTCTGAATCAATGCGCCGTATCGTTGCAAGCTATTGGCTTACATCCCTCGTTATTGCGGCTGCTGCGTGTGGCGGCGAAGCCTCTGCCGCATCGGTCGATAACCTCAACGTCCATTTTGAGCCGCCGCGCTCGATCGGGACTCCCGTGACTGAGATAGCTCGTATCTCCGGCCCGACCGGGGCCAAGCGGATCATGAGCCCCGGCTCTGGGGCACGGCTAATCAATTAGGCCTGGCGCTTCACATCCAGCAGCTCCGCCACCCGGCGGATCAGTGCATCGGGCGCGAACGGCTTCTGGAGAAAAGGTTGGCCGGAGTTGAGCAGGCCACGCCGCACGATGTCGTCATCGGTGTAACCGCTCATGAAAAGAATGGGGAGGCCCGGCTTGACGGTGGCGGCTCGCCGGGCCAGCTCGCTGCCGTCCAACCCCGGGATGATGACATCGGTGATGATAAGATCCAGATCGCCGTTGGCCTGCTCCACCTGCCGCAACGCCTCGGGTCCAGTTCCCGCCTCCAGCACGCGGTATCCGTGCTCCTTGAGCGCGCGGGCAGCCATGTAGCGCACGGTAGGCTCATCTTCCACGATAAGCACGCTCTCTCCGGCGGCGTGTTCCAGCGGAGGTGATACCGCGGGCCGGGGCACCGATCCTTCTTCCAGTGGCAAGTACACCTTGAACGTGGTTCCGTGACCCGGTTCACTGTAGGCCCACACGTACCCGCCGCTCTGTTTGATGATGCCATAGACAGTGGCGAGCCCGAGACCGGTCCCCTTCCCGGTGGGCTTCGTGGTGTAGAACGGCTCGAAGATGTGAAGCATGGTCTCTCGGGACATTCCATGGCCGGTGTCGCTCACTGAGAGCATCACGTAGTGGCCGGGCCGGATCTCCACACCAGGATGTTGCTCCGCATATTCCTCGGTGAGCTCGGTCATCTGGGTCGCGATCCTCAATTGGCCACCCAGCGGCATGGCGTCACGGGCATTGAGCACCAGGTTCAGCGCGACCTGAGCCAGCTGACCTGGATCGGCTCTGACTCTTTGCCCGACGGTGCCCAGATGGAGCTCGAGGACGGACCGCTCTCCCAGCGCTCGCCGCAGCATGCCGTCCAAGCCGAGCACCACCTCGTCGATCTCCAGAATCTGCGGCTGGAGGACTTGTCGCCGGCTGAAGGCCAGGAGCTGAGCGGTGATGGCAGCGGTTCGTTCGGCAGCACCTCGGATCTGCTCCAAGTCCTTGCGTGCCACCTCGGTGAGATCGGTTCGGGCCAGGAGAAACTCGGTCGCGCCCAAGACCACCGTCATCTGATTGTTGGTCTCGTGGGCTACACCTCCCGCCAGCTGCCCCACCACCTCCATGCGCTCGCTTTGCCGGAGACGGTCCTCCGCCTGCCGCCGAGCCGTAATGTCGGTGTTCACCTCGGTCACCACGGATGGCTGACCACTCGGGTCTGACCGCACCACCCACTGGCTGGTGACATAGACCCGCCGTCCATCCTTGGCGACGTGCACCAGCTCTCCTTCCCATTGACCCTTAGAGAAAAGCGCTTCCTCGATCTGCTCCAGCGGGATGGGAAACTCGGTCTGGAGCAGCTCATGACTCAACCGGCCGACCGCCTCCTCTGAGGTCCAGCCATAAAGCCGGGCCGAGCCGCTGCTCCAGTAGAGTATGCGACCATCCAGGTCGCGGACGAGGACCTGGGCGGCATCGAGGGCGTGGGTCAGCTCCTCGGCTCGAGCACTGGCGGCTGCCAACGCCGCCGCCGTCTCTTTCTGGGCTGTCACATCGCGCTTGATCGAGGAGGCACCCACGACCTCACCCGAGGGATCTCGGATGGGTGAGACCGTGAGCGCGATGAAGATCCTTTGCCCATCCTTTCTGATTCTCGCCACATCGGAAAATTCGACTGGCTCGCCCCGCTTCACCCGGCGCAGAACTTCCCGTTCCTCGTCGTGCAGCTCGGGGGGGATGAGCCGGTAAATCGAGTTGCCGACCATCTCGGCGGCGGAATACCCGAAGATCCGCTCCGCTCCGGCGTTCCAGCTGGTGATGGTCCCATCGAGCTGCTTGCCGATGATGGCGTCGTCGGCTGACTCAACGATGGCCGCCAGCCGGGTGGTGGCCTCATGGGCTCGAACCCGGTCGGAGACGTCCTGGCCCACGATCGTGAGCCCTTCGCTCGAGGGGTAAACGGTGGCCTGCAGCCATTTATCGATGGGCTGGTAATAGGCCTCAACCCGGATGGGATGCCCTTCCGCTAGCGCGCGCCGGTACGCCGTCTCGAACGCGGTCCCGACGCTTTCCGGAAACGCCTCCCAGTGATTGCGCCCCACGTAATCGGCAGGTTGCCTGCCCGTGAGCGCTGCCGCCCTTTCGTTCATGTAGGTAATGGTCCAGCGGCTGTCGAGGACCATGAAAGCGTCGGTGATGCTGGCGAGGATGCGGTCCACCCGCTCCGACTGCCGGGCGGCGGTCAGCGCCTCCTGCTCTGCCCGTGCGGTCTCCTCCTCCGCCCGGAGGGTCTCTTCTTCGGCCCGGGTGGCTTCCTCTTCCGCCCGGACCGCTTCTTCCTCCGCTCGCCGAGCTTCCAGCTCGGCCCGTCTGATCGCGTCTGACGCCCGCCGATGCTCGCGCAGCCGTTGTTCGCCCAAATAGCCGGCCAGGATCCCCGTCAACGAAAAGAGCGCCACTCCGATCTGCGCGACGGGATCGGCCAGGGAAAGCGATTGATATGGAGGGATGAACAGGTACAGTGCCGCCAGGGTCGCCAGAACCGTAGCGAGTAAAGTGGGGCCCAAACCGCCGAGGTAGGCGGCAACAAAGAGCGCAGGCGCCAGGGTTATGAAGGGAAGCTGGGACCCGAGATAGCGGCTGAGAAGGTCGCGGAACACCAGCGCGATCACAACCGAAAGCACCGCCCAGGCGTAGGGGCGGAGCCGTTCCTCGAGGGACGAGGACTGGGGCGAAGCGGTGAAAGGAGAGCCTGTCGGCTTAATGATCAACCGTATGACTCGTGGGCAATTGGCCGGGCGACAAAACCGGGGGCCGAACGGCTCTGGGGGAAGACGAAAAAGTTTTTGACCTGTCTCACACTATACAATGGAGCAAGTACGCTGGGGAGGTGCTGGGACCCGGGTTACGATGCTTGCGAAGACCCGGCCTGCTCTTTATCATAGCCTCCC
>DASSED010000073.1:0-22681 GCA_035695405.1 Gemmatimonadales bacterium | reverse complement strand
CGAACCACCTTTACCCCCGAGAACCAGAGCACCCCGACAGTGCCGAGCAGTCTGGTCGGACTGGCCGGGCAGTTGGGGTTCGCCGGAACGCTGGGCAACAGTGTGTCGCCGGACTTCTTCGCTGATCTGCTGGGCAGCCGCGAGCTCCTCACATCCACTCTACGCACCGAGTTTCCCGACTACCGCCGCTCCGATGGACAGCCCCGCCAGCTGCTCGATTTGCTCAAAATCAAGGCAAGCTCCGAGCCTGACCGGCTGGAGCGGGGGGTTCGCTACATGCGCCGTCAGGCCCGGGCGGCGGTGGATCGTAGGACCGGCATCGTGGCACTCACGGTCGAGCTCCGCTCCGCGCCCCTTTCCGCCGCCGTCGCCAACCGAATGATCGAGCTGTTGAACAAGTTCAACCTGGAGCAGCGGCAGACTCACTCACGGGAGCAGCGCCGGTTTACCGGTGAACGGCTCAAGGACGCTGAAGGCGCTTTGCGGGATGCTGAAGGCCAGCTCCTTCGATTCATGCAGGCCAATCGGACCTATCAGTCCTCACCGTTCCTCACCTACGAAGCTACCCGGCTTCAGCGGCAGGTCACCATCAAGCAGGAAGCCTATTTGACGCTGAGTAATGCCTACGAGGAAGCCCGCATCGCGGAGGTGCGCGACACCCCCGTGCTCACGGTGATCGACACGGCGGTGGAGCCGGTGCGGCGCAGCTTTCCCAAGCGGACCCTGATGGTCCTTCTGGCGACGCTGCTCGGACTGGGCCTCGGCGTGACCGCGGCCATCGCAGCGGAGTATCGGATGAAGCTGCGGGCCCGAGGACGACGCATCTGACAACCGGGTCAGGCTCCGCACCCATCCGTGCCCTGCGAAGAGTACTGACCGGCATTCTCGAGCGGCTCCATCTTCCGGGCACGCTGTTCACCTCGGGGAAATACAGGTACTTGGCGCACGGCGCTATATTCCCCGCCCGGAACGCGCATATGGTTCGGTTTCCGGCCGACATCAGCTTGCATGATGCGCTGTTCAATGTCTGGGCCCCGATCGTACTCGAAGACGGCGTGGTGCTAGGGCATCAGGTGATGTTTCTCAGCGGCCGGCACGAGGTGAACTCCTCGGGCGTGCAACGGGAGGCGATGTCTGGCGGCGCCATTCATGTCGATCGAGGGGCATGGATCGGAAGCCGGGCCACGATACTTGGCGGTGTCACGATTGGTGAAGGGGCCGTGATCGGTGCCGGCTCTGTCGTCACCAAATCAGTCCCCGCTCACGAGTTCTGGGCCGGAAACCCGGCACGCTTCATCCGCCCAGCCCATCCCTGAGTCGGCTCGCGCCCCCACACCCCATCATGACCTTCAAGGACCGCTTCTATCAGAGCTACGCCTCGACTCACGTGACTCACCGCAAGGGTGAGGCAGCACTGGATCGGTTCCGGGCCGAGTTTCCCGTCTGGGACAAACATTTCGGAAGCCTCCTCCCGGCTGACCGCAACGCCAGGATACTCGACGTTGGCTGCGGTCGGGGCGGAATGGTGTATTGGCTGGCCCAACGCGGGTACCGCAACGCCGAAGGAGTGGACCTCAGTGCCGAACAGGTGGACACTGCGCACCGGCTCGGCATCGCCAATGTCAGCCAGGCAGACCTCACGGCACATCTCGCCAAACGGCCGCACTACTACGATGCGCTGATTCTTCGAGATGTCATCGAGCACCTTCCCCGGGAGCAGGCCGTTCACGCGCTCGAGCTCTGCCGGGATGCCAGTCGTCCCGGGGGTGTGATCATCGTCCAGGTGCCCAATGCGGAGTCCCCCTTCTTCGGGCGCATACGCTACGGCGACTTCACGCACGAGATCGCCTTCACCAGTTCCAGTCTGACCCAGCTTTTCAACGTCCTCGGTTACCAGCAGCTGAAGGTCCTTCCCACCGAGCCGGTGATTTCGGGCGTTCGTTCCCTGGTGCGATATGGTCTCTGGACCATGGTCAAGGGCTTCTACTCGCTCGTGCTTTTTGCCGAGCTGGGACGCGGCCGTCACATCTTCACCCAAGGTCTGATTGCAGTAGCACAGGTGCCGGGCACCGCACCCACCCCTACGCCGTGAATCTCAGCCCCGGTCTGTGGTCCATGGTACAACAGGTCGGCCGCTTCCTGCTCGCGGCGATCTTCTACTTTGCCATCGTCAGCTTTCTCAAACCCGCCGATGTCGGAGTGCTCGGCATCGCCACGGTGTGGATCGCTTTCCTGGGGGTCTTTTTCGACCTCGGCTTTGGGGCGGCCATCGTTCAACGTCGCGAGATCGACGACCGGCATCTCGCCACCGTTTTTTTCGTGAATCTCGCCGTCGGAGCCCTGCTCTTTCTAGCTGGCGCCGCGCTGTCCTGGCCTCTCAGCTCATTCATGCGGGTTCCCGCGGCGCAGCCAGTCATGCTGGTGCTCTCCGCCGGCTTCATCATCAGTGCGCTCAGCACGGTGCAGGCAGCGATCGCGGCCCGATACCTCAGGTTTCGCGCGCTGGCGTTGAGAGATCTGGTTGGGGTCGTCGCCGGCGGCGTGATCGGACTGATGCTCGCCTGGGGTGGGATGGGAGTGTGGAGTCTGGTGGCCCAATCGCTGGCAACATCACTGATCGGCACCATTCTGCTGTGGAAGCTGAGCCCCTACCGGCCGCGGCTGTCCGATTGGTCCGTGACTGCCCTCAAGGATCTCTGGGGGTTCAGCAGTCGTCTCTTCGGGGTGACCGTGTTCAAGTACTTCGTTCAGAATGCGGACACACTCCAGATCGGATATTTCTTCGGCGCCGTGAGGTTGGGACTCTACTCTCTGGCCAACAAGGCCGTCACCCAGCCCATCGGCGCCATCGATGCCGGAGTGGGGTCCTTTCTCTTCAGCCGGGCGGCGCGGCTCCAGGACCAACCTTCCCGGCTCGCTGATCTCTACACCACCGCGTACAAGGGTCTCAACTACCTGGTGTTGCCTTTCGTGGTGGCAGCGGGAGTCTGGGGAGGCCTCATCATCCCGGCCGCGCTAGGCTCCGAATGGCAGGGGACCGGTCTGGTCTTCGTGTATCTCGCCGTCATGGGTGTGGCGCACCCACCGATGACCCCGGTAGGCCAGCTGATGAAGGCGCTGGGGAGACCTGACTGGTTTCTCTGGTGGTCGATCGCCTTCAGCGTGGTGACCAATGCCGCGCTTCTGGTGGGAGCGCAGTTCGGCTTTCAAACCGCACTCGCGGCGCTGGCGTCGGCTTACATCGCCATGTTGCCGCCGGCCTTGTTCATCGTCAGCCGTCTGCTTCCCGGTGCTCTGCCCCGAATTCTTCGGGCGGTGGGACCGTCCTACGTTCCGCCAATTTCATTTGCCCTGGTGCTCGTCGGTCTGAAGCTCTGGCTCGGCAGTCAGTTGGGTGTCGCGGTGGGGTCCACGGCTCTGGGGACAATGCTCTATCTGTTCCTGGTGCACCGCTCCGACCCGGGATTTACCGCCCTGATTCGGCGGCAGCTGATCGGAGTTCGTCCCGCATGAGGGAAAGACTTCGTTCATCCCTGGCCCGAATACATCGATCGGCGCTTCGGCATGCGCTTTGGGTCATGAGACCGGCACGCTCGATACCCCTGCGGGATGTTCGCCGGATCCTGGTTTCGGGAACCATGGGTATCGGCAATGCGGTGATGCTGGAGCCTCTACTCCATGCGCTTCGAGAGCAGTTTCCCTCTGCTCACCTCGCAGCGGCGGTTCGGACCGATGCCGCCAGCCGGCCGGTGTTGGAGTGGCCCGGCCTGGTGGACGAGGTGGTCCTCATACGGGGGCGCTCCCGATTTGACCTCCTTCGAGAGGCCCTGCGGCTGATACGCGGGCATTGGGACCTCTACGTGGTTCGCTTCAACGGAGCGACTTACGAGTTGGTGGTGTCGGCGGTGTTGGGACGGGTGCCGTATCGCCTCGGACACGTGAGCAGCGGACGCTTTCAATCCAATGTCGATTGGCTCTTCAACCTGCCGGTCACCATGGGAGATTACGACCACGAGGTCGATCGATACCTTTCGCTGGCAGAGCGGCTGGGCTGGACTCCGTCCAGGCGGACACCCACGCTGCCGGTAAGCGAAGCAGACCGGAGTGCCGGAGACCGGCTTCTGCGCCAGCTTGGAGTCACTTCAGGGGAGACGGTGATTGCAATCCAGCCCGGCACCAGCCCGCATCAGATGTGGAAACGGTGGCCGGTTGAGCACTGGAGAAGCTTGACCACGCAGCTGGGGCGATCCGGATTCACCGTGGTAGCCCTGGGATCATCCGCAGAACGAGAGCTGTTGCAAGAAATCTGTACCGGCAGCGGAGCCCGGAATCTGGCCGGCAGGTGCAGTCTGGGGGAGTCGGCGGCTGTCCTTCAACGCTGCAAGCTTCTGGTATGCACCGACAGCGGGCTCATGCACATAGCTGCGGCAGTCGGCACTCGGGTGGTGGGCATCTTCGGGCCAACCGATCGCACTCGTACCCGCCCGTATGGCCCCGGTCACACGCTACTGGTCCCACAGCATTGCCTGAGCCACGCTGAGCCATGTCTCTCCCCGGGAGGAGATCTGGCTGCGAGCTGCACCTGGCAGACGTGCATGGCGAGCATCCAGCCCGATGAGGTGCTCGGCGCCGTTCTCCGATCGGTCGGTCTCCCAGCGGTTACCAACGCCTGACCATGAAAGAAGTGCACCTGAGTGGCCCCGCCTGCTTCATCTGCGGGTCACGGGACAGCGTTCCCGCATTTCGGCCCGATGTCCGCCGCTGGGGTTATGGCGGCGAATTCCTTCTGCGACGCTGCTCAGGCTGTGGACTGGTCTTCAATGCACCGAGACTTCCCCCTGACGAGCTGAACCGATTGTATGGGCCGAACTACTACTTCTTCCACCGCTCCGCCCACCGAGAAATGGCCCGGATTCAGCAGGCATACCTCCGGACCATGGCTCACCTGCCGGTTGCTCGCGGAAGCCTGCTCGAGGTAGGAAGCGCCAAGGGCTATCTCCTCGCCCTGCTCCAGGATTTAGGCTGGGATGTGTCCGGGGTAGAGCTCGCTGAGTCCGCTGCGGCGTACAGCCGGCAGCAGTTCGGACTCGAGATCTTTAGTGGAACCCTGGAAGAATTCCGCGATCGAGACGCGCGAAAATTCGATGTGGTCCTGGCACTCGATGTCATCGAGCATGTGCCGGATCAGCCCAGCTTCTGGCAAGCCCTTCACGACCTTACGCACCCCGGCTCCTGGCTCATCATCGATACGCCCAACGTGGGCGGACGGAATGTGCCCATCGTGGGCGATCGTTGGAGGGGTTTCAATCCCTTCCATATATATCTTTTTGACGCCGAGACATTGCAGCGTTCCGTAACCCAGGCCGGCTTCCAGGTTCGGGTCCTGGGCAGTTACAACGAGGTCCCCGCCGAGCAGTCACTCAGTGCTGAGCCAGAATCTCCTGGAGGCTCAGGCGGCTCCTTGATGAAGGCCCGGCTCCGATCCCGAGTCCAGCCCATCACCGAGGCCCTGGATCGGGTGCTGCTGCCCCACCTACTGCGTCGATCCAGCCGGGAGTTGGTCGGACGGGAGCCTACCCCCCTCGACCCGCGGTGCGGGGGGGACAATCTGGTCTGCATAGCGGTACACTCGGATTGACCTCATGACCGATGGCAGTCCCCTACCCCGCTGCTAAATTGCTCCAGATTACCCGAATGCGCCGCATGAGGCGTTGTCCCATAGGATGCCGGTAGAGGAGCCCATGGAGTCCATCAGGAGATTGGTCATAGAGGACACCATCATCGACGATGATGCCGCCGCGTATGTCATCGCCGAGATCGGCCACAACCACCAAGGCGATGTTGGGAAATGCAAGGAGCTCTTCCGGGCTGCCCACGAAGCCGGGGCGAACGCCGTCAAGCTTCAAAAGCGGGACAATCGCTCACTCTATACCCGTGAGGCCTACAACAAGCCCTATGATAACGAAAACAGCTTCGGGCCCACGTATGGCAAGCACCGGGAGGCTCTGGAGTTCGGTCGCGGTGAATACCTCGAGCTCCAGCGGTATGCCGATGAGCTCGGCATCACCTTTTTCGCGACTGCGTTCGATATCCCCAGTGCGGAATTCCTGGCGGAGCTCAACATGCCGGCGTATAAGGTCGCGTCGGGTGACATCCGAAATCTCCCACTCCTTCAGCACGTGGCCCGAATCGGCAAGCCGATGATCGTGAGTACTGGAGGGGCCACTCTGGAGGATGTGACCCGGGCGTACGAAACGGTGATGCCCATCAATCACCAGCTGGCGCTGCTCCAGTGCACCGCAGGGTACCCCGCGGCATTCGAGGAGCTCGATCTCCGGGTGGTCACCACCTATCGGGAGCGCTTCGCTGCGGTCATCGGGCTCTCCAGTCACGACAATGGGATCGCAATGGCGCCGGCGGCCTATGTGCTCGGCGCCCGGATCATCGAAAAGCACTTTACCCTGAATCGGGCCGCCAAGGGAACCGACCATCCCTTTTCCCTCGAGCCGGTAGGTTTACGGAAGCTGGTGCGTGATCTCCAACGGGTGCGCGTCGCCTTGGGCAACGGCGTGAAGAAAGTCTATGCCAGCGAAGAAGGCCCGATTCTCAAGATGAGCAAGAAGCTGGTCGCCGCCCGCGATCTTCCCACCGGACATGTCCTCCAGCCCCAGGACATTGCCTTGAAATCACCCGGTGACGGGCTCCCACCTCACATGTTGGACGTTATCGTGGGCCGCACGCTGCTCCGCCCGCTCAAGGTGGACGAGACCATCCAACTCGCAGCACTGGGGCAGGGCGAGGCGGCGTGACCGCTGGTCCCCTGGTCGAGCGCGTGGCGGTCGTGACGGGCGCACTCGGCAAACTGGGACCGATCTGGTGTGAGGCACTGCTGACTGCCGGTGCCTCGGTCGCCGGGGTGGACCTTGCCGGCGCTCCAGTGGCCCCGGCCTTCCAGACCCTGCAGGACCGGAACGGAGCTCGTCTGCGACTGTTCCGGGCCGATGTCTGCGATCGGAGGTCCCTCGACGACGTGCGTGGTCGCTGCCACCAGGATCTCGGAGTCCCCACCATCCTGGTCAACAATGCCGGTATCGACCAACCCCCCGGACCGGCTCAGACGTTCCGGATCGAGGATATTCCCGACGACGTATTCCGGGGGGTGCTGAATGTGAACCTGCTGGGAGCATTTCACGCGGCCCAGACCTTTGGACCCGGCATGGTCGCGGGAGGCGGAGGCTCGATCATCAATATCGGATCGTTGTATGCCAGCGTCTCGCCCGACGCCCGGGCCTACGACCACCTCCCTTGTGATCCTCCTTTTATCAAGCCGCCCGCATACGGAGCCTCTAAGGCAGCTCTGGTCAACTTGACCCGTTATCTCGCCACCCACTGGGGGCCGTCCGGCGTGCGGGTGAATGCACTCTCTCCCGGTGGAGTGGAGGGCAATCAGGACGAGCGCTTCAAGCGCAAATTCATCGATCGGGTGCCACTGGGGCGTATGGCTGTCGCGGGAGACCTGGGCGGACCGCTTATCTTCCTGGCATCCGACGCCTCGTCCTATGTCACCGGTATCGAGTTGCTGGTGGACGGTGGCTACACGGCCTGGTGAAGGAGATTCGACGTTCGTATGGCCCAAACCGATCTGGTCCTTCCCTCTCTCATCCTCAACTACGTGGACGGCCGGGAGCAACCCGCGGCCGGCGGGGAGTGCTTCGCCAAGCTGGCACCCGCAACCGGTCGGAATCTCTGTTCCGTAGCCCGGTCCCGTACGGCGGACGTCAATGCCGCCATCGAGGCGGCCCGGAAGGCCTGGCCGGCGTGGGCCGAGGCGACCCCAGTTTACCGAGGTGAGCTGCTTCGCGAGCTGGCCCTGGCGCTCCGGGACCACCAGGACGACCTTGCCCGCCTGGTGCACACCGAAACCGGGAAGTCCCTCAAGGACGCGCGAGCCGAGTCCAGCGGTGCGGCGGAGATGGGGTTTTTCGTAGCAGGGGAAGGCCGCCGCTTCTACGGCAGGACTACGACGAGCGCCGTCGCCCACAAGATGGCGATGACCGTGCGCCAGCCGCTGGGCGTGGCCGGGTTGATTATTGCGGCGAACACCCCGATTGCCAATGTGGCCTGGAAGGTGTTTCCAGCGCTCCTCTGCGGCAACACTGTAGTGCTCAAGCCCTCGGAAGATGCCCCCGCGGCAGCATGGGCCTTTGCCCGTCTGGCAGCCCGGGTAGGGCTGCCGAAGGGGGTGCTCAATCTGGTGCACGGGCTGGGCGAAGAGGCGGGTGCGCCGCTGGTTGAGTCGCCCCGGGTGGATATCGTCAGCTTCACCGGCTCGACCAGCGTGGGGCGTTGGATTCAACAGACCGCTGGGGCTCGGCTGGCCAAGGTGTGCCTGGAGCTGGGCGGGAAGAACCCTCTGATCGTGTGCGATGACGCCGACCTCGAGCTGGCGGCAAACTGGGCCGTGCTGTCGGCCTTCAGCAACGCGGGACAGCGCTGTGCCTCAGGCAGCCGCATCATCGTGTTCGACCAGATCTACGCCAAGTTCAAGGATCTCCTCATTGAACGAACCGAACGGCTGCGGGTGGGCTCGGGAGATGAAGACGACTTTGGTCCGGTGATCAACGAACAGCAATTACAGAGCATGCTGCAGGCGGTGGCCACCGCGCGTCATTCGGGAACCAAGGTCTTGACCGGAGGACATCGGCTGACCGGTCCAGGCTATGACGGCGGATTCTTTATGGCTCCAACTTTACTCGAAGGAGTTCCCTCGGATCCGGTCTCGCAAACCGAGCTGTTTGGACCCATCTCGTCCCTCTATCGCGTGTCTGATTTCGAGAGCGCTGTCACCTTGGCCAACGACTCTCCCTACGGACTCACCGCCGCGATTCACACCCGCGACGTCAACCGGGCCATGGCCTTTACCCAACGCATCCGCTCCGGAGTGGCGGTAGTGAACGGGGGCACCTACGGGAGTGAGCCGCACATGCCGTTTGGCGGACTGAGAGCCTCCGGCAATGGCTGGCGCGAGGCCGGTACGGAGGCGTTGGAGGTGTACTCGGATTGGAAGACGGTGTATATCAATTACACCCCACCTCGGGTGTAGTCCTGTCCCTGCCACCGCCGGAACTCCCATTGACCTCGCCAGTGACTGTTGCGCTCATCCCTGCCCGGGCCGGCTCGAAGCGGCTGGCGGGGAAGAACGTCCGGCCGTTGGCTGGGCATCCGCTGGTCGCGTATACCATCGCCGCGGCCCGCGACAGCGGCATCTTCACGGCCGTAGTGGTGTCCACCGATTCCCCGGATATTGCAGAAATTGCTCGGCACTATGGGGCAGACGTGCCGTTCCTCAGGCCACGACAGATGGCGGAGGACCTCTCGCCTGACATCGAATGGGTGCGGCATGCCCTGAATGAGCTGAGTCGGGAAGGACGGGCGTTCCCCTGTTTCAGTATCCTCCGGCCGACCAGTCCCTTCCGCAGCGGGGCGACGATTCGTCGGGCGTGGGACCGATTCGGGGGCCGCACAGATGTGGATTCTTTGCGCGCCGTAGAGCCATGTCGCCAGCATCCCGGCAAGATGTGGCGACTGGAAGGAGACCGACTGGTGCCGCTTCTCGACGGTGGCCCTTCGAAGCCCCCGTGGCACAGCATGGCCTACCAGGCTCTGCCCCGAGTATTCGTCCAGAATGCCAGTCTCGAGATTGCCTGGAGCCGAGTCCCGTTGGAGGAAGGTACCATCGCGGGAACCCGGATCATTCCCTTCTTCACCGAGGGCTACGAGGGCGTGGACCTCAACGACGAACGAGACTGGCTGTATGCCGAGCAGCTGGTGGCCGCGGGAACAGCCTCGCTGCCGAGTATCCGGCAACCGGCGATCGGCTCGCAGGTAATTCATGGCTGAGCTCCGGTTCGTTCCCAAGTCGGAGTTCGAGCGCCTCGACGCTCTGGACCTCGAACCGATAGCGCGGACAGCCCTATTCGCGACCCTCTGCCGCATCAATGTCTTGTACCTGATTGCTCGGGCCGGCTCCGGACATATAGGCAGCAGCTTCAGCAGCCTCGATATCGTCTCGTGGCTGTATCTCAATGAGCTGGGCCGGGGAGATAGAAGCAGCGATCGGTACTTCTCCTCCAAAGGACACGATGTCCCTGGTCTCTACGCGGTGCTGCTCGCGACCGGTGCCATTCCCTTCGATCGAATACATACCCTTCGCCGGTTGGGTGGACTTCCGGGGCATCCCGACGTCGCTACGCCGGGCATCGTGACCAATACCGGGCCGCTGGGGATGGGGATCTCCAAGGCCAAGGGGATGATCCTGGCGAGCCGGCTGCAGCAGGAAAAAATCCGTGTCTTCGTCATGACGGGGGACGGGGAGCTGCAGGAGGGACAGCTTTGGGAATCGTTGGCCACAGCGGCGCACCGGCAGATGGGCGAGCTCACCGTCCTGGTCGACCACAACAAGGTTCAGTCCGACACCCACGTATCCTCGGTCAGCGACCTCGGCGACCTGCAGCAGAAGTTCGCCGCATTCGGATGGCTGACGGCACGATGTGACGGGCACGATCTGAGATCGCTGAGCCGGGTGCTTAAGCGACTCAACCGCACGACTGCCAGGCCCAAGGTCGTCGTCTGCGACACCATCAAGGGTCGAGGCGTGTCGTTCATGGAGCACACGGCCATGACCGACGCCGACCGATTCTACCGCTTCCACAGCGGAGCACCGGATGACGAGACCTATGCAGCCGCGCTCTCGGAGCTTCAGACTGCTGCCAATGAGGCACTCGCAATGGTCGATGCTGACCCGCTTCAGCTCGACCACACCACCCGTCTCAGACCGGTGGTTCCCTCCAGCGTCCAGCGGTTGGTCCCGGCCTACTCCCGAGCGCTGCTCCGGCAAGCGGAGCGGCATCCGGAAATCGTGGCGCTCGACGCGGATCTGGTGCTCGATACCGGACTGATTCCATTTCAGGAGCGCTATCCCGAGCGCTTTATCGAGTGCGGCATCGCCGAGCAGGACATGGTTTCCCAAGCCGGCGGTCTGGCGCTAACAGGGTTCCTGCCGGTGGTGCATTCGTTCGCCTGCTTCCTCTCCACCCGGCCCAATGAGCAGATCTACAACAACGCGACGGAGCGGACCCGGATCATCTACGTCGGTTCGCTCGCGGGTCTGTTGCCCGGAGGTCCCGGACATTCCCACCAATCGGTTCGCGACATCGCCGCCCTGAATGGAATCCCGGGGTTGGTGATGCTGGAGCCTTCATGTGAGGCAGAGGTGGAGCTCGCGGTGGATTGGTGCGTGCAAGCGGCCGGTGAGAGTTGTTACCTGCGACTTGTCTCCATCCCCTATCCGGTCCCGTACCAGCTTCCGCCCGACTATAGCCTGCAACCCGGCCGGGGAGTGGTGCTACGGGATGGAGCCGACGCGGTTCTGCTCGGGTATGGACCCATCATGCTCACGGAGGCTTGGCGCGCCGCTGATCTCCTGGCCAGGGAGCACGACATGGGGCTTCGGGTCGTCAATCTGCCCTGGCTCAACCAGGTTGATCAGGAATGGCTGCGGGAGGTCGTTCGAGGCTTCAATCGGATCTACACGTTGGACAACCACTATGTGGCAGGGGGCCAGGGGCAAATGATCGCTGCGACCCTGGCTCGGATCGGTCTCGCAGCGGGAGTGGAGCCTCAGCTCCTGGGGGTGACAGGAATCCCGGCCTGTGGCCAGAACGACGAGGTTCTGCGGGCCCATGGGCTCGATGCAGCAGGGATCGCGAGCGCAATACTCTCGGGTGCGACGGAAAGCGTGTCCCTTGGTGCCCGGCGTGAGTAGGACGATCGTCTTTTGGGACATCGATGGTACGCTGCTCACGACGGGTCGAGCGGGGATGTATGCCTGGCAGGATGCCTTTGAGGCTGAGACGGGGATCCAGGCGGACATCCTTCAATTCGACAGCGCTGGGCTACCCGATCCCCTGATAGCAGAACGCCTCTTGACCGAGTTCGGCACCGGCTCCAATCCGGCCGCGGCTCGCCGTCTCCTGCGAGGATACGAGCTGCGTCTCCCAGAAAATCTGCCCCGGCGCGAAGGGGGCGCCCTTCCGAACGTGCGGGAGATTCTGGAGGTGCTTCGCCATCGGCCAGACGTGTACTCTATGCTTCTCACGGGCAACACTCGCGCTGGGGCCAAGGCCAAGCTGAGTTACTACGGGCTAGCGGAGTTTTTCACGGCAGGCGCATTTTCCGATGGCTCGGCGGATCGCGCGGCCATTGCCCACCAGGCGCTTGCCCGTGCCCGGGAGCTGGCCGGAGAGGTGGATGCCGAACGTCTCTATGTGGTGGGCGATACTCCCCACGACGTGCAGTGCGCCCAAGCCATTGGTGCTCGGGCCATCGCCGTTGCAACGGGGAGATATTCGCTGGCTGAGCTCCAGGGGCTGGAGCCCTGGTGGGCCATCGAACAACTCCCCGAGCCTGATGCATTCCTGGTCAAGCTGGGACTCGCTTCTGTGACGGAGTCTGAATGGAGTCGTTGAAGCAGCTGGTTCAGAATGGGCTGAAGCGTCATCCCTGGCTGGAGCGGCAAGCGCGTCTGGTGGTGCGCCGTATGCGGGCCCGCACCGGCTATCCCAACTGGCGGGCCATTCAGCAGAATGGACCGCGGCTGCCCCGGATCGATCCCGGGAGTGGATCAGCTCGGGTGCTGATCGCCACTAGTGTCGGATCGCACCTCCCGGGTACCTCGCTCGAGAGCGTCCTGGCCGCAGCACTGGCTTTGCGGGGGGCGGAGCCGGAGGTGCTGCTCTGTGACGGCATACTCCCGGCCTGCCTGGCATGCGACGTGACCTGGTATCCCAACCAGGAACAGTTCGTTCGTCACGGGCCCACCCGTGATCTTTGCCGGGCTTGTTTCACTCCGGGCGCGGACATGTACCGTTCTCTCGGGCTCCTGGTGCATACCTACAGCAGCCAGGTGTCACCCGAGGAGAGCGCAGCAGCGGCCCACACGGCGGCAACCGTCTCAGCCGATGACATCGGCGGTTATCGCGTCGAGGGTCTTGCTGTTGGAGAGCACGCCCTGGCCGGTACGCTCCGATTTTTTGCCCGGGCTACGCTCGATACCGAACCTTACGCCGAGGCGGTTCTGCGCCGCTACTTCCAGGCTGCGCTCTTGACCGTCGCCGCGACTCGCCGGCTTCTCCGCACTCGCGGCTATCGGGTGGTCGTGCTTCACCACGGGATCTACGTTCCGCAAGGATTGATCGGCGAAGTCTGCCGCCAGGAAGGTGTGAGGGTCGTCACCTGGAATCCCGCCTATCGCAAACACCGCTTCGTGTTCAGTCATGACGACACGTATCATCATACGCTGATGAACGAGCCGCCCGAGACCTGGGAAGACCTGCCCTGGACTGACCAGATGGAACGCGAACTTTTGACCTATCTCAAGAGCCGCTGGCACGGCGCCGAGGACTGGATCTGGTTCCACGAGCGGCCGGAGGTCGACGTTGCGGCGATCTCGCAGGAGCTGGGCCTGGATTTTTCGAAGCCTACCATAGGCATGCTCACCAACGTCATGTGGGACGCGCAGCTGCATTACCCGGCGAATGCGTTCTCCAACATGCTGGATTGGACCCTCCAGACCATCCGTTACTTCGCGACCAGGCCGGAGCTGCAGCTCCTCATCCGGGCTCATCCGGCTGAACTCCACGGTACCTTGCCTTCCCGTCAGCCGATCGTGGAGGAAATACGGCGGGCCTTTCCGGTTCTTCCGCCCAATGTGTTCGTGGTACCTCCGGAGAGCCAGATCAGCACCTACTCCGCCATGTCTGCCTGCGACAGCGTCATCATCTACGGAACCAAAACCGGGGTGGAGCTGACCAGTGTCGGTATCCCAGTCATCGTCGCGGGAGAGGCCTGGATCCGCAACAAGGGGATCACGCTCGACGCGACTTCACCGGCCCAGTACTTCTCCCTCCTCGACCGGCTGCCCTTAGGTCAGCGGCTGGACGATGCGACAGTGGCCCGAGCGAGAAAGTACGCGTACCACTTCTTCTTTCGTCGTATGATCCCGCTGCAATTCATGCAGCCGCGGAGCGGCTGGCCTCCTTTCGCGGTTGGGATTCACAGCCTGAAGGAATTGCTGCCCGGAGCAGCGCCTGGGCTGGATCTCATCTGCGCTGGTATTCTCCGCGGCACTCCCTTCATCTATCCAGAGGAGCAGATCCAGGCAGACGCGGAGCCGGAATGGGAGCACGGGAAAGTCCATGCTTGAGCTGTTCGGGTTCGGGGCGTCCTGGGCTGTCGCGCTGTGGGCAACCGCGTGCATAGCCATCTGCCTGTGGTACATGACCGAGCTGGTACGCCGCCGTCCCGTTACCGTGCCCAGCTTCGTGGTCCTCTGGGCCTTTTTCTTCCCTATCCTGCTGCAGTACCCGTTCACCTTTTCTCCAGTCAATGCGCTGGCGGTAGGACCTGAGGGATTCCGGAACTACACACCTTTCATCGACCAGGTCCTGTTGGTCTCCCTCGTGGGGATGCTCGCGTTTGTGATTGGATATACCTGGGCTCGGCGCCGAGGGAGCTTCGGACCAACGGAGCTCGTGACTCGAAGTCTTCGGATCTTGAATCAATCCTCATGGCTGGTTGTGACCAGTCTCACGATCTCAGGACTCTTTCTCCTGCTCGTTGTGGCCGGCCTGGTTGGACCTGCAGGAGCCCGACAGAGCGCGCAGTCGGTTCCTGTGCTCCGGCCGATCTACAATGCCGTTCACACCCTGCTTCCGATCACAATTGCATTGAACCTGCTGGCCGGAGTACAGGAACGGCGACTTGGGATGTTCATGTTGGGCCTGTCCAATCTGGGGTTGGGGCTGCTCACTGGGGCGCGATCGGTGGTCTTTGGAGGAGTCCTGTTTTACCTCCTCGCCGTGCTTACCTATCGCTCGCTCACTCGGGGCATGTCGCCACTGCGGGCGCTTCGCTTGGTGCCACTCGCTGGGTTCCTGCTCGTGCTTGCGGTGTACATCGGTGACGTTCGAGAAGGGCAGTACAATCTCCTGGTCACGATCGCCACGCTCGGCGCCAAGCTGCTCTATGGAAACAACTTCTCTGATCTGCGGGACTTCGCCTGGGTGCGTTCGTACTGGGATGGCAATCTGTTCTGGGGAAAGACCGAGCTGGCCGGTCTCCTGTCGTTCGTACCGACGTTCCTGTTGGATTTCCGAGCTGCATGGAATTGGGGTGTGGTGACCACGACTATGGTAGGGCTGAACAGCGACGTTACTCCGGGTCTCCGCACCGGCCCGTTCGGCGAGGCCTTCTTCAACTTTGGGTTGGTAGGTGTCGTGATGGCGGGACTTCTGTACGGCGCTGTGTGTCGGGGGCTCCATCAGTACACCGCTGAAGCGGTTCGAGAGCGCAGTCCGCGCGAGGCCCGGCTCGCGCTCCTCGCCGGGCTGATTACCCTGTCGCTGGTCGGGAACTTCCTGAACACCGCTGGCTTCTACGGCTTCTACCTGACGGTAGGCCTGCTCGTCGCAGTGTGGGGCTTCGACAGGGTCTTCCGCGAATTGAGGGGGCTACCGCCTTCACCCGGCGGGAGCCGGCTGGTTCCGGCCGGTCCACCTGCTTGATGCGGGTGGTGATCGACGGCCGGTTTGCAGGCCAGACCATCACGGGTGTCCAGCGATATGCCACTGAGGTGGTCAGGGGATTTGATCGGCTGCTCGCCGAGGACTCGGCCTCTCGGCGCCGTTATGACCTGGTCTTGGCAGTTCCCCCCGGTACCTCCGTCTCGTTCAACCTCGATCATGTTCAGGTCCAGCCGGTGGGACATCTGACGGGTCATCTGTGGCAGCAGCTCGAGTTGGACCGTTTCTCCGGGCGGGACCTCCTGCTGTGCCTCTGCAACGTCGGCCCCTTGCGGCGCCGCAATCAGATCGTCACCCTCCACGATGCTTCCGTTTTCGCCCACCCAGCGGCGTACTCCCGTATGTTTCGCACCTGGTACGGAATGGTGCAGCAACAGATCGGCGCTCGGGCACTGATGGTGTTGACCGATTCGGAGTTTTCCCGGAACGAGCTGCATCGCTATCTCGATATACCGTTGGGCCGCATTCGGGTGGTGCCGTTGGGTGGGAACCACTTGGAATCGGTGGTGGCCGATCGATCGATCCTGGTTCGCCATGGTCTGGGCCGGCGCCGCTTCGTTCTGGCGGTCAGCAGCCTGGCCCCTCACAAGAACTTCGGCGTCTTTCTCGACGCGATCGCCCAGATTCATGAGGATCAACCGGACCTGGACATCGTGGTGGCGGGCGGCCGATTCGAGCGGGTGTTCAACTCGGGACGGATTCCAATTCCGGACGCCATTCAAGTAGGCTATGTGACCGATGCGGAGCTCAAAGCCCTTTATCAGAGTGCGGCGTGCTTCGTCTACCCTTCCCTCTACGAGGGGTTCGGTCTACCGCCCTTGGAAGCCATGGCATGTGGCTGCCCCGTGGTGCTCTCGTCCGCCGCGTCGCTTCCAGAAGTTGGCAAGGGCGCGGTTCTCTATTTCGAACCAACCAACCCTGCTTCGCTGGCGCATGCAGTGAGCCGGGTTTTAAATGAGCCGGCCCTTGCAGGGCTCCTTCAGGAGCAGGGTCGGTTGAGGGCGGCGGAGTTGACGTGGGACCGCTGTGCCCGACAGACGTTCGCTCTGGTCGAGCAGTCCCTCGCCTCGTGAAGACCGCCATCGTTCACGACTGGCTGGTGACATACGCCGGCGCCGAGCGCGTTCTGGAGCAGATGCTGGAGGTGTTGCCTGACGCGGACCTCTTCAGTCTCATTGAATTCGTGCCGCCAGAGGAGCGCGGATTTTTGGGAGGACGCGAGGTTCGGACCTCATTTATCCAGAGATTGCCCTGGGCTCGGACCCGCTATCGCTCCTATTTGCCGCTGATGCCTCTCGCCATAGAACAATTCGACCTCTCCGGCTATGACCTGGTCATATCGAGCTCGTATGCCGTGGCCAAAGGGGTGCTGACCGGTCCGGACCAGCTCCATATCTGTATGTGCTACTCCCCCATGCGCTATGTCTGGGACCTGCAGCATCAGTATCTCCGTGAAGGAGGTTTGGCTCGCGGACTTCGTTCAGGTGTCACCCGTGCACTGTTGCATTATGTACGAAACTGGGATAGTCGCACCGCTCAGGGAGTCGATGAGTTCATCGCGATCTCCCAGTTCGTCTCGCGCCGCATTCGAAAGGTGTATCGGCGACAGTCGGTGGTGATTTATCCTCCGGTGGATGTGGCCCGATTTACGCCGGAAGGGCCGAGAGAGGATTATTACGTCACCGCATCTCGCCTGGTTCCCTACAAACGAATCGATCTCGTGGTCGAGGCATTTGCCGGGCTGCCCGACCGGCGGCTCGTGGTCATTGGAGAGGGCCCTGAGCAGCGCCGGATTCGCTCCAAAGCGGGCCCCAACGTCATGTTCCTCGGCGCTCAGCCGATACCGGTCCTGCGGCAGCATCTGCAGCGGGCCCGGGCCTTTGTCTTCGCGGCTGAGGAGGACTTTGGAATCGCGCCCGTCGAAGCCCAGGCCTGCGGGACCCCGGTGATTGCGTATGGGAAGGGCGGAGCGCTGGAGACCATACATGGTCTTCAGCATCCCCAGCCGACCGGAGTGTTCTTCGAGGAGCAATCGGTGGAAGCAGTGCAACACGCAATCCGGCAGTTCGAGCAGGAAGAGCACCGCATAACACCGCTGAACTGCCGCCAGAACGCCCTGCGCTTCGGGGCCGACCGATTTCGTCAGGAGTTTGGCGCCCTGGTGCAGAGCCGCTACTGTGCGTTTCGCAAGGAACTGGGTGCCGACCATGACTGACCGCCGGACCTTTCTCGAAGCCATCGCGGGCGTCACGTCGGTGGGTGCCCTACCCGGAATCATGCGATCGTCTCCGCGAGGCTCCGACGCCGACCTCACCACGGTGGGCTACGTCAACCCACGTGATCCCGAGTTCGGCGCAGCCGGAGACGGAATGTCCGATGATACCGGTGCCATCCAAGCTGCAATCGATACCGGTCACCCGGTGTATCTCCCGTCCGGCACGTACCGGGTTCATACCCTGCGCTGGTCGGGTGACAATCGTGTGCTGCGCGGGGCCGGGTGGGACACGACGCTCAAGCCCTGGGCTGCGACCCGCACGCTCATCGAGGCTCGAAATCATCCACACCTGACTATCGAGAACCTTCGGCTCGACTGCGACGGGATCGCAGACACGGCCATCGACGTGGGCTGGGACTCACCTGGCCTCAGCGCTCAAAGCCAGTTCCGCGCCATCCACATCACGGGCACCCCGCGCCGGTCCGCTACCGCCTTCATCGCTGACAACAATCACGATTCGGTGTTCGAGCATATCGTTGTGACCGGCATGGGCACAGCGGGCCTCGCGTTCCGGCTCAACGGGGGCGCGGGAGCGGCGCAGCTCTCCAGCGTGCTGCTGCTCGACGGTCTTCTCGAGCTCAATGTCCAGTACGCCTTGCTGAACAACTTCGTGGGGTGTGGTATCCGGATTGCGGATGGCGGAGGGTCAAACAACCTGCTCAATCTGAACAGTTGTTACCTCTATTCCAGTCGCATCACCGGTGCGGCACTCGCTATCCCGCCGTCGGCCCGCTGTCAGGCGATCCGTGCCGCGGGGTCCATGTTCGTGCTCACCGGAACCGACGATGTGGTGCTCGATGGAACCGTGGAGCAGGCGGTACTATGTGAGTGCTCGACATTTGAGCTTGGGACGGCTGCTGCGGTTGCAGCATTTGCCTCATCGCGCTTTCCCGGGAGTGACCCGGCTCATCCGCTGGTACGGCTGGTGGGGTGTAGCCTGCAGAAAGGAATCGACTTCGATCTGAACCGGCGGGACTGCACGGTGGAATTGAGCGCCACGCGGCTCGATGCGCCCCGGCTGCCGGAGGCGCGCAAATCGTGAGCTCTAGTGGGCTCCTTCCATTCGGAATACTGCTGGAACCGTCCTCAAGAGAATGCCCAGGTCCTTCCAGATAGTCCATTCCCGGATATAGTCGGTTTCCAGTCGTATCACTTCCTCGAAATCGGTGATGGTGTTTCGACCGTTCACCTGCCACGGACCAGTGATACCGGGCTTCACATCGAACCTGGTGTAGTGGTGCTCCTCATAGAGATCTACTTCACTGGGGAGGGGTGGGCGCGGGCCTACGAGTGACATGTTGCCGATCAATGCGTTCCAGAGCTGGGGCAGCTCATCCAGACTGGAGCGCCGGAGAAAGGTGCCGAGGCGGGTTACCCGCGGGTCATCCTTCACTTTGAAAAGGCGACGATCGCTGTAAAGGCTCTTGGGCGTGAGATGGTCCAACTGCGACTCTGCATCGTCCACCATGCTGCGAAACTTGAGGATCTTGAAACGGCGGCCGCCGAGACCCACCCGGGTCTGGCGGAAGAACACGGGCCCTGGAGATGAGATGTAGACTGCCAGGGCAATGAGCAGGAACAGCGGACTGAGGATAATCATCCCCAGCCCGGCCACCACGATGTCCAACGTGCGCTTCACCAGAAGTTGCCTGCCCCGGAGCGCCGGCCGGTTGAGGGCGACCAGAGGCGCACCTCGGCGCCACACCATCTGGGATTCGACCCCGCCGAGGGCAAACGCACGCGGGATTGCGACCAGCTGGCAGCCGGCCGCTCCCGCTGCATCGATCACCATGGCCAAGGCCTTGTCATCCAAGGGGCCGCTCAAGACCACGGTGTCGGCTCGGTAGCGCTTGAGTGTCTGACACAGACGGCTGAAACCCCCCTGCCCTGCCTGCATTCCGAACTCATCGGGATCCAGGATTCCGCCAAACGCGAATTCCCGGGCGTCGGACAACGCCGGATGCTCCAGAGCTCTCCGGGTATACTCGGGCCGCCCGATCAGGAGAGCCCGGGCGGCGCCGGGACCGATCGGCCAAAGCCGGCGCACCGCTCGGTCGATCAGATCACGCTCCATGATCAGGGTCATCCCGATAATGCCAGCCAGCAGAATGAAGCCCGGAAGCGAGAGTGGCGAGAAGTGATTCCAGAGGTGGGCCCAGAACGGCAGCGCTAACCCGAGGGTAGCCCCGGCCACCAGCCTGCCGTTGTCCCTCCGCCGATCACTGGCACCATAGGTATCCAGGGCAATCAGGCCGAGGAGCACCGCGGGGAGGAGTTGGGTCAGGGGCAACGCGCCCGCTGGGATGATGCGATTGATAAAGGCGCTCACGGCCGGGCCAAACCAGCCCATATCGCGCACACCCCGAAGGGCGAGCCGAAGGAGCAGGAGCGCCACCGTGTCCCCCGCCAGCAGCACCGAGACCCGGACACCGGTCCGCACCACGTGGCGTCGCATGATCTGAGGAGCTCGCTGGGTGAGGGCGAGCCGATCGAGCGCGGATTTGACCGGGCTGGGTTCAACCGGCGGGGCGGCGGGGCTAACAACCGCTTCCATTGAGGCCGACGAGCTTGTGAGACGAGCCTCGAGCGAAGGCTGGCCTACCGCGTGCATGGATCGAAACTCAAGGGGATCTCCCAATCCATCACAGATTCTCGGATTTTTAAAACTCGGCCCTGGCCGACGTTCGCCTTGGTAACGACCAAGTGCAAGTCGTGCGCCAGAGCCGGACTGCGAGGCCGAAAATAGCTAAAACGAAGTCAGCCGCAACTCTAGAGCCCTCCATGAGTAGACGCACTTACCACCGAAAGCAAGCCTTTGGGACTCGACCGAAGCTGTCATGGGTCAGTTCGACACGTTCATTGCCGAAACCACCGGTTTCAATTTGCGATAAGTCCCATCCAGTATCCCCCGCCACCATTCCTCATGGTCCAGATACCAGGCGATGGTCTCCCGCAGCCCAGTCTCGAGGCGGTGAATGGGGCGGAATCCCAGCTGTGAATGGGCCTTCCGGGTATCGACCGCATACCGCCGATCGTGGCCCGGCCTGTCGGAAACGTGGGCAATCAAGGAAGCTGTGGGAATCCCCTTGGAGGCAGGACAGGCCGGGAATCGGCGGACCAGGCCACGGTCAACCGAAAAGGCTTGGTCCAGAAGACCAGCCAGCAACCTCACCACGTCCAGGTTGGTCCATTCATTACCTCCACCCAAGTTATACGTCTCTCCCGGCTTTCCTTGGGCCAGCACCTGCTCGAGCGCCTCGCAGTGATCCGACACGTGGAGCCAGTCGCGCACGTAGAGGCCATCGCCGTACACCGGAAGTGGTCGCCCCTCTAGGGCGTGAAGCAGCATCAGGGGAATCAGCTTCTCAGGAAACTGATAGGGGCCATAGTTATTGGAGCAGTTGGTGATGGTGACCGGCAGTCCATAGGTCCGATAGTAGGCACGCACCAGATGATCGCTCGCGGCCTTGCTGGCTGCATAGGGTGAACTCGGCCGGTACGGACACTCCTCCTTGAATGGTGGGTCGTCCGGAGCCAGAGAGCCGTACACTTCGTCGGTCGAGATATGGTGGAAGCGGACGTCCTCGCCTCCACCCTCCTCCAGCCACACCTGTCGAGCTGCTTTCAACAAGGCATGCGTCCCCAGCACGTTCGTCTCCAGAAACGGATCCGGCTTTACGATGGAGCGGTCCACGTGAGATTCGGCGGCAAAGTGGACCAGTTGGGTAATCTGATGGTCCCGTAGAAGCGCTGCGACGAGCTCCCAGTCCCGAATATCGCCGGAGACAAAGTGGAGTCGAGGATCGGCCAGGTTAGGCCCCAGACTGGCGAGGTTGCCGGCATAGGTCAGGGCATCGAGGACCACCACCCGGCCCTCGGGATGCCGAGCCATCCAATGATGGACGTAGTTAGCGCCGATGAACCCGGCGCCCCCGGTCACGAGGAGGTCAGCCACAGTGCCGGCGACGAGCGCTCGTTCAGTACTCCAGCGGCAACGCCACGCGCCGGCCGTCGCGGGCGGAAAGGTAGGTGGCGATCAGGATTTCGAGAGAATGGAGTCCTTCGCGGCCATCGGTATCGGGAACCGCCTCCCCTCGAAGTGACTTGATCACATTGTCGTAGTACAACGGATGACCGAAGCCATACACCGAGGTGGTCTGATAGCTCGCCTGCTCAATCGTCTGGTCGTCCGGATCTGCATCAGCGAACTCCCAGTGGTCGATTCGGTTTACCGCGACGCCACCGACCCGCACGGTCCCCTTTTCCCCGATGATGGTGATGGAACCCTCCAGGTTTTTCGGGTAGGTCAGCATGGTCACATTCATCGAGCCGAGGGCACCCGTGCGCCAACGAATGCTGACCACACCAGTGTCCTCCACCTGGATGTTGCGCTCCAGCGTGGCGGTGTATGCCTGCACGCTTTCGACCGGGCCGATCAGCCAATCGAGGAGATCGACGTAGTGGCTCGCTTGATTCATGAAGGCGCCCCCATCGAATTCCCAGGTGCCGCGCCACGGCGCGCTGTCGTAGTAGGACTGGGGGCGACTCCAGAAGACGTTGATCGTCACCATATAAATTCGACCGAACCGCCGCTTTTCGACTGCCCGTTTAAGGAGCTGGAGCGTCGCGTTGCGCCGGTTCTGCTTCACCACGAAGAGATGGACGCCGGCCTGATCGCAGGCATGGACCATGCGCTTGCCGTCCCGCCAGCGGGTGGCCATCGGTTTCTCGGTCATGACGTGACGTCCAGCCTGGGCTACCTGGA
>DASSED010000072.1:0-6178 GCA_035695405.1 Gemmatimonadales bacterium | reverse complement strand
CGACGAGCTGGCGAGACTAGGCCGGGATCGTCGCCTGGTCCTCACGCCTCATCCCGGCGAATTTCGGGCGCTCTTTCCCGATCTCGCCTCGATTCGGGAGCTCGACCCGTGGGCCGCAGCCGAGCGGGCCGCGCAGCAATCCGGCAGCACGGTGCTGCTCAAAGGGGTCCCCACCGTTGTCGCTTCGAGCGGCCCGCCGCTGCTCACTGTCTTCGCCGGCAACCCTGGTCTCGCGACTGGAGGAAGCGGTGACATCCTGAGCGGCCTGGTGGGCACCGCCCTGGCGCAGGAAGTCGAGCCCAATCTGGCCGCTGCGTGGGGCGCTCAAGCACTGGGACGCGCCGCCGATCTGGCGGCCCGACGCCACACGGCGCGCGCCATGCGGCCCATGGATGTAGTGCAGGCGTTGCCGGATCTCTGGCGTGAGTGGGAGGTGCTCCGCGCAGCAGGCCCAGCTCTTCGGCCGCCGGTTCTCCTCGACCAGCCGTCTCCGGAGATGATCTAGCATTACTCAGCCCGCGAACTGATCCGTGTAAATTCTGCAGATGCGCTGGCCTTTCCCGTTGGTGACCGCGCTAGCTCTGGCTCCCTCGGCTCTGGGACAGTCGTTCACCCGCGACTGGCGGCCGGAGGACCGCACCGTGCTGGGGGACTTCAGCCGGATCAGCGCCATCGCCACGTCGTCGGAACGCGTGTTCATCGTGTCTCCCACGGCGATCCTGATCTGGAATCCCCAGTTCAATCGGTGGGATCGAATCGTCGATCCTCCCGATCCCACGCTCCTGGCGCGGGTCTTCACCGGTCTGGCCGATCCCCTCGATAACTCGCTCTGGCTCGGTCGAGCCGATGGTTGGGTCCACTACCAACCCGACATCCAGCTCTGGGAGCATGGCCTGATGCCCGAAGGCGTGTTTGGCATCGCCTTCGACGCCGATAATCCTGCCTCCGGGCTGTACCTTCGGACCAGAAGCGGATGGTCACTGCTGCCGCGTGGCGGTGCGGTTCCGGCACCGGCCCAACCACCGGCGCGGGCGGTGACACCCGCCACCGTCGAGCAGGCGATCCGGAGCAATCCATCGCTCCAGGCGAACGCTGCGGCCATTCTCACCGACAGTCGCCTGCGCAACGTGCGCTATACGGCGGCGGCGCGTTCGTTCGATAACCGGGGCTGGTACCTCGGGACAACTGGAGTCGGGGCCTTGTTTCTTCCTGACGGCGCCGCGCTGCCCGAGCGTCTCAGCTTTGGGCTTCCTTCCTCCCGAGTCGGTGCGGTGCTCAGCTGGCCCGGAGGCGTGTGGGCGGGAACCAACCGCACTGCCACGGCCGATGCATCCCTCACCTTTGTGGCTCAGGAGCTATCGGAGTTCAAGACCGTCCCCGGGCCCTCTGCCGTAGGAAGTCCTTTCAACCAGATCACTGAATTGGCCGGCCAGGATCGCTGGATCTGGGCCGCGACTGATCTGGGTGTGAGCCGGGTCGATCCGAACGACGATCGAGTTCAGGTGATCGACGAGAGCCGGGGACTTCCCGACAGCCGGGTCTATGCCGTGTCCTCACGACGAGGGAGGATTACCGTTGGAACGGCTCACGGACTGGCCCGGCTCAACGATTCCTTGCGGCCGGAGCGGGTGGCGCCTGCATACACCCAGGCGGTGTACGCCGTACTTCCTTCAGGGGATTCGGTCTGGACCGGTACGCCTTCTGGTCTTCTGCTGGCATTGCCGGGCCAGTCGGGCATGCTGCGTCCGGCCGGGCTGAGTTCCCCCAGTCTCCAGGCTCCTGTGATAGACATCGCCCAGTTAGCCGACACGCTTGTGGCATTGACGCAGGACGCACTGGTCTGGCGCAATCCGAAAAGCAGCAGCTGGACCCGGGGTCCGGATCTTTCAGCCTTGTTGGGACGGCTGCGGCGCATGGTGGCTGAGGGTGACGGATTCTGGGTGGCAGGCGATCGCGGCGTCGGGTACGTCGGGCTCGACACGCCGCCGATACATCCTCTTCGGGAGGGCGATCTGCCGGGAACGGCGAACGACCTTGCCGTAGATGACCAATATCTCTGGGTCGCCACGGATGGCGGGCTGGTCCGCTTCCGCTTGAGCGCCATTCGTTGAAGTCACGTCCGCGTCCGCCGGCAGGGCAAGCCAGCCCCCTGGGCCCCGGAGCTGAGTTCGACCGTATCCGGGCCATCGCAGCGGTGCTTGGGAACCAGGCTCCGGGGCTGGGGGACGACTGTGGTTTCATCAAAGTCGGCGGCGAATACCTCGCGCTCAGCACCGATGTCAGTGTCGATCAGGTTCACTTCCGCTTCGACTGGATCGACGCTCGGGCGGTCGGATGGCGCGCTGCCGCGTCGGCCCTCTCCGACCTCGCAGCCGTCGGGGCGGAGCCACTCGGACTGGTTGCGGCAGTGGCGATGCCCGCGAGCGCCGACCAGCATGAACTGCTCGAGTTGATGGCCGGTGTCGGTTCCGCCGCCGAGTATGCGGCCGCCCCGGTGCTGGGCGGCGACTTGTCGCGCAGTGCCGTGTGGAGTGTGGCGGTCACGGTGCTGGGCCGCAGCCGGAAACCGATCACCCGTTCGGGCGCGGAGCCCGGGGACCGGCTGTGGGTCACGGGAACAGTCGGGGGCGCGCGGGCGGCACTCGAGTCCTGGCAGCGGGGAGAGCAGCCACCGCATGAAACCTTCTGGCGGTATGCTCACCCGGAGCCACGAATCCGGGCAGCCCAATGGCTGGCGCGCGCCGGGGCTCACGCGATGATCGACCTGAGCGACGGTCTGGCCAGCGACGCCGCTCACCTGGCCGCGGCCTCGGCGGTCCAATTGGAGATCGATCTGGCCAGGCTGCCCGTGACCCCCGCGGTGGTGCATGCAGCCAAGCGGCTGAATCGATCCACCGGCGAGTTTGCCGCGGAGGGTGGCGAGGACTACGAGCTGCTGGTGGCCATGCCGCCGGCATTTGATGAGGCGGACGCCTTCACGCAGGAATGCGGACTCGAGTTGACCCGCATCGGTTCCGTCGAGAAAGGGAATGCCGCTCGATTCATCTTGCATGGCAAGACGATCCAGCTGACGGGATACAACCATTTCGGTTGAGGATTGATTGCCACCCGACTAGCTTCGGGACCGCGTAATCCGCTCTGACACTTCGTCCCTGGTTTCTCATGTCCACGATCATTGAAGTGCATGCCCGCGAGATTCTCGACAGCCGGGGCAATCCCACTGTGGAGACCGAGGTGGTGCTCTCGAGTGGAGCGCAAGGACGCGCTGCGGTGCCCAGTGGTGCTTCCACCGGTGAGCACGAGGCGGTGGAGCTTCGGGACGGCGATGCCAAGCGGTACGGGGGCAAGGGCGTCAGCGAGGCGGTGCGGAACGTCAACGAAGTGCTCGGCCCCCGGCTGGAGGGGCGCTCCGCCAGCGACCAGATCGAGATCGACGCCGAGATGATGGATGCCGACGGCACCCCGAACAAGAGCAAGCTCGGCGCCAACGCCATCCTCAGCATCTCGATGGCGGTGGCCCGTGCGGCAGCCCAGGATTGCGGACTTCCCTTGTATCGCTACCTCGGCGGGCCGATGGCCCGGGTGCTGCCGGTACCGATGATGAACATCCTCAACGGCGGCGCCCACTCGTCGAACAATGTGGACGCGCAGGAGTTCATGGTCGTGCCCATCGGAGCGGACACGTTTCCCGACGCGCTGCGGATGGGGGTCGAGATCTTCCATGCGCTGAAGAAGGTGCTGGGGAAAATGGGACTCTCTACCGCGGTGGGCGATGAGGGCGGCTTCGCCCCGATGCTTCCGTCGAACGAGGCGGCGCTCGATGTGGTCATGCAAGCGATCTCTGCCGCGGGCTACAAGCCCGGCAATGACGTGGCGATCGCGCTGGACGTCGCCGCCTCGGAGCTGTACCAGGATGGGGAATACGTCTTCAAGAAAGGAGACGGAAGCCGGCGTTCCGCCGAGGCCATGGTGGATCTCTACGCCGGCTGGGTAGACCGGTATCCCATCGTCTCGATCGAGGATGGACTCGCGGAAAACGATTGGACGGGTTGGGCTGGACTGACCGAGCGGCTGCACGATCGGGTTCAGCTGGTGGGTGACGATCTCTTCGTCACCAACGTGGATCGTTTGGGGCGAGGGATCGAGGAAGGGATCGGTAATGCCGTGCTGGTGAAGGTGAATCAGATAGGCACTCTGACCGAGACCCTCCAGTGCATCGAACTGGCCAAGGGAAGCGCGTACGGAGTCATCATCTCGCACCGCTCCGGCGAAACCGAAGACACCTTCATTGCGGACCTCGCGGTGGCCACGGGAGCCGGGCAGATCAAGACGGGATCCGCCAGCCGCACGGATCGCACCGCCAAGTACAACCAGCTCCTCCGAATCGCTGAGGAGCTGGGCGAGCTGGGTCACTACCCGGGCCGGGATCTCTATCGTTTATGAGCCTGGGACGCTGGGCCGCCATCGCTGGGCTGGTTTTTGCGCTCTACTTCACGCTGCAAGGTGGGGAATACAGCACCTCGGATCTGCTGCAGCTGCGGCGCGAGGAGGCGGAGGAGCAGAGCACGGTGGCGCGGCTCACGGTGCTGGTGGATTCGCTGACGATCGTAGCCAAGAATATCGAGCGCAATCCCCGGGTGCAGGAGCGAGTGGCGCGCGAGCGATTCGGGATGCTGCGGACGGGGGAGTTTTTGTATCGGCTGGTGCCGTCGGAGAAGCCGGTGAGTGAGGGGGAAGAGGTGAGAGCTGAGAGGTAAGAGGTAAGCGGAATGAGGTGAGTGGGAGATTGGGAATCCGGGGGCGCGGCCGGTTATCTTGGGTTCGCGGTGCACCTCCAGCAGTGAGTTGTTTGCCCGCTTACTGCTTACCGCTTTCCGTCGTGTGTACAGGGCAGGGTAGCTCAGCTGGTTAGAGCACGGCACTCATAATGCCGGGGTCGCGGGTTCGAGTCCCGCCCCTGCTATCAAGTGAAGCCTCGGACTCCAGGAGTTACGAGGCTTTCTTCATGCTCCTTCTCAGCTTCGCCCGCCCTGCTGGCAACATCAGTGGCAATACGACCAGGCCATTTCTCCCGATCCCGGCCTGTTGCGATCTGCTCCCACCGGTCACGCTCCTCCGTATCCGGCTTGAACCTGCGGCCCTCGCGCCCGTTTGATCAGAGTGGCGTCAACGTGATGTCTGTCTTGTCAAACTTCACTGAGTTATCAGGCAGCAGGTAGAATGGGCTTCTTACAACGAGCAGAGCTTGTCCCCCTCCTACCAGATCAACGATCCCCCGCAGCCCGGTGTTTTGAATGATTCTGCCGTCGGTGTGGTGCTTATCAGAAAAATGGAATCGCGCCGTGCCGGACGCGATCAGGGTTTCTCCCACACCGTCGCAAAAGTCGCCTTCGATCTCGTAGACCATCACCGGGACATCCTGCCCATGTGCAGCCGCCAGGAACGCGCCCGAGGGGGGAACCACAACGTGCGCGAGGCTGTTGGGCGAATTGGGGTGGTCCTCCGGGTTCGCCGAGCAAACATCGGCTAATGTGACGCCCTCCTCGAAACCAACAGAGACGAGTATTGGGCTATCATCGTCTATGACCCCGAAACCGACGGTGAACCACCCGACTTCAGCGCCAGCGAACGCCGGTCCAACATGATCCTCAGTACCTTGGTCGGTAGGTGAACGATTGGAATCGGCGCAGCCGATCAGGAGGGCAATGCCGGCGGCACACTGCACCAAGTGACGCATAAGAGCCCCTCGGGGGACCGGTCCTCCCGGACCGATCAGAAGGTGAAGGGACGAACGCGAGCGCTAAAACACCTTCCTTCGGCAGCTCGGCGATCGTAGGGTCCTTCGGGGCGTCTGGCGGGATTACCGGTGCAGCGTCGCGGAGGAGGCGAGGACCCGTGGCTTTGCGGCCCCGGCTTTCGCCGGGTGTGCCTTTATCGAGGTGTGGAAAACGATACGACGCGGTGTTGGGAGCCGTCAAGACTGGGAAAGGCTCTTTCGTGGGCGTCGCTCGAAAAGCTTCCGCCGGCCTCTCGCCTGGGTGTAAGCAGTACGCCTTGGACGTACGGGTCGGCTTTCCGCTTGGCCACGGTGCCGAGTTGCACGAAGGTGGCTTGTAGCGGGTGTTCTTTTCCCCATCCTACCTAGGCGACTGGGTGTTGTGCATCTCACGATCTAAGG
>DASSED010000071.1:0-3963 GCA_035695405.1 Gemmatimonadales bacterium | reverse complement strand
GCGTTGAGGATGAGTGAAGCCGAGTGATCGACCCGGTGATCGCTCGGTTGCGACGGGCAGATGCGAACAGTGTGCCAAAAGTTTCATGGCTCGCTTTGCGGGAGTTCTTCCGGATGTTGGGGAGAAAAGTTGTCCAGTTGGCGTGCGGGCGAGTCGCCGGCGTCGACGGACCAAACACTCTTGGAAACAGCCCGGACATTTTTTGTACGGCCGATTCGCTTCGGAGGAGGAGGGACTCGCTCGCAGGGAGGAGTAACTCGTTCGGCGTTTGGAGCAGCTCACTCAGAAACAGGAACAGCCGGCTGAATCCTGGAGCAGATGTCTTCCAGAGTGGACCGGCTCGCTCCTACTGAGCCGCAAGTCATTACCGAGGTTGGACGATTCGCGAAGATCCCGGACTGGGTCGATTGCCGGCCGGCTCACTCGCTCGAGACCTGCCGCCGTCCTCTTGGGGGATAGAGCAGCTTACTCTTTGCGCCGGACAGAACGCCATGGAGTGAAGCGGTAGTCTTTCAGTCGGCGGACAGCTCCCTGAGAGTCGGGGGCGCTCGCTTTCAGAATGGATCGATGACTCTCCTGCCGGGGCACGTCACTCCTGGAGTTGGCCTGACCCTGCTGCACCAGGGCGACTCGCGCTCAAAGCGGGACGAGAGGTTTTTCCTTCGCCGCGCTCCGGATAAGCTTCCGCCGGAGGTGTGGTGATGACCGAAACGAAATGACACAACTGTCACCCAGCGCGAAGGAGCCTCAGCGTCCCCCGGTTGCCGGTGATCAATCGAAGATCATCGCCAGCTTGGAGAGCTATTCACCCCGCCTTGGCGAATCAGCGCGGCTCCACGCGCTGTTCTTGAGCGGCACCAGCGAGGAACGCTTCCACGGCTGGGAAGAACAGCTCAGGCTGCTCGGCGTACGGGTAGTGCCCGGCACCCGGCACTACTAGGAGCCGCCCCCGAGGCAACGCCCGTACCCATTCCTCACTCCCGGGTAGCGGCATAGGGTCTTCGGCTCCGTGCACCACGAGCCCCGGAACCGGGATCCGCTCGGCCAGCGGCCGAAAGTCGTACCGGCCTTCCGGGTCGCCGTCAACCGTGAGCGAACTCCACACTTGGCGAAGCAGCAGATCCATCCCCCGCACGTTCGCCAGCGTGCCCGCGCAGAGGTCGCCCCGGACCTTACGCGCGAGGTCGAGGGTGGCAGTTAGGCCGACCTTAACCAGCCCGAACCGCTCCCGGCAGATTCGGACTGGGTCGCGGGTGAGTTCCTGGATGCGGCCGAGGCGCTGGAGCCGGGCGTTTGTGACGCTGTCGTGGCGCGCTGCCTGCTCGGCGTCGTACTGGTCGAAGTAGGGATGCGGGCGCGGGGGGACGGGGCCGACGAGGACCAGGCGTTCCACTCGGTCGGGGTGGCTGGAGCCGTAGAGCACGGCGAGGGCGCCACCCCAGGAATGGCCGAAAAGCGTGAGCCGCTCGAGGCGGAAAGCCCGTCGGATGGCCTCGATGTCCTCAACCATCGCCGCCCCGGTGAGGCGGAGTTGGTCGGGGCGCTCGGAGCGCCCGCTGCCTCGCTGGTCGAAGTAGAGCAATGTGTGGCGGCGACCGAGCGGCCGGAGGTCGGGCCTAAGCCCCTCAAGGTTGAGGCCTGGACCGCCGTGGAGCACCACAATCGTGTCGGGGCCCTCGCCGTCCACCTGGTAGAAGAGACGCACGCCGCCCTCTCCTGCCACATAGCCCGATCGCTCAGTTGGCAGCGTCGCGTCACTCGGGGTGACTACACCGGGGCGCTGAGGGGAGCAGGCCGGTGTCAGTAGGGTGAAGAAGAGAAAGCAGAAAACGAGAGCGGGGTTCAAATGCACTCCAGGCGGTCGAGCTTAAGGCCACGGTCCTATGGCTCCGGGCCATGCAGCGTTTGATGGCCTGTTGCCCATCCATTTTAGGTTCCGTTCATGCCGGAGTTCAAGCCTGCATGCGGCGAGACACTACCCAGCCTGACTCACGATCACCGTTGCTACTGCAACGAGGAACACGCTGGGAGCCACGCCTGCTATTGCGGCATCCGTTGGGATGAGGGTCGGATCAGCGTTCCGCCGGACGCCGAAGCGCTACTGGTGACGCTCATTACCCGCTGTCGTGTCAGAGAGAGTCTTTCCGGCCGTACCCCGTTAGCCTTCCACCTTCCCAAAGCCTTACCCTGGCGTGTCTCCGCAACGCTTCCGCGACTCCCACAACCCGTAAGATGGCAGTCAGCTCCTGGGGCGCTGAGTAGCGGACCAATGGCTCGTGTATAGCCAGCGTCGGTGACGGCTCCCCAAACCGCTCCTCCCGCCAAACCCAAAAGCCCATCTGTGGGTCTGGTTCAAAGACACCCGCCTCGGTACGGCGCCATCCCTCGTCTCGCATCCATTCCCGGACCGCCCGGTCCTTCTCCCCATCTATTTCCATGTTGCTGCTAATAGAGGTGCGAAGCTGATCAACTGGTCGGCAGTATATCGGCAAACGGCGCTGTCAGCGCGGTAAATGCCCGCGACTTTCTTGGGTCTTCCGAGCTTTGCAGGGCTCTGCGCATCAACAGAGCCCTGGCGGCGGGAAGAATCGCCTCGGTCATGTCCTCAGGTATGAGGCGCTCTTCCGGGCGTTCCGTCGCAGCCCTTCGCGCCTCGGCCAGAACGAACTCTCGGAGTTGACGCGCCTGACTCTGGAGCTCTTCCGGGCCGGACCGGACCACTTCCGCCACCACGCTACGGTGGGCCTGGAGGCGGTCCCATTCCCGGTCGATCCTCACGAGGCGTTCCTCGGGCAGGATGACGGCCGCCCTCACAAATGCCACGACATCGGGGGGAAGAGTCATGTTGTAAGCTTGAGTGTGCGACCTTCGTACTTTGAACGGTGGGAATTGTGGACGGAACCCGTAGTTGTTGGCTGTGACGGATATACCACTTATTCAGAGGGGAACATCACTTACCAGTGAGGAGGAGACCGGTACCAGAAAACATCTGGTTCGGTTAAGAGCTGGTCGAGGCGCGGGGCGAGCTTGACGTTCTAGGCTTGGTTCTGAGCTGGGAGAAGAAGACGTTGAACTTCTCTGCACAATGTTGCGGGAGCAAACGGCTTTTGCAGATATGGATGCTGAATTTCAGTATGGTGGTCCCCATAACCCGACATGAACAGCATAAGGGGGGACGGTACCCGCTTTGACAAATGGTTGGCCAGCTCGAAGCCGTCCATTCTCGGCATAACGAGGTCGCTCACAACCAAACTCACCTCAGGGTCCGCTTCGAGCACTTCAAGCGCTTCGATACCATCACAGGCAGTGAGGACGCGATACCCCTCGTCAGCAAGGGTGCGCATGACCAGGGTGCGCACCTCATCCTGGTCCTCAACCACAAGAACCGTCCTGCCGGTCGCCTGATTCACGTTTTCTTGCTCTGAGAGGTGGGTATTTACATTATGGCTCCCGGATGACCTTGGGGAAAGGGGAGTAATGGGCCAAAGTGCCTATATCGAGCTAAGTTGCGGAAATACAAATACTTGCTGAATAGGAGGGAGTGTGGAGCCCACGATTCGGTCGAAAAAGGACGCGCAGGACTGGCTCAGCCGGCAATTGGAAGTAGAGGGCCCGCGTCTGTGGACCGACAAGGAGCGAAAGGATCTCGCTCGCAAATTGGCCCAAGACTATCGCCCTAATGGTGTCGGGGCATGGCACCTCCAGGAGTGGACACATGACGGAAGCCCAGTCTTCGGGGTCACACGAAGCGGGGAGCTGGCGGTCCATACCATTGACGGCCCCAAGGAGGCGCGCGACAAGGCCCTTGCTGTAATGCGGACGCTTAACGCGTTAGATCGTGAAATGAGGCAGCCGGGCGAGTCGAATGCCGACACGTCGACGCCGGGAGAATAGCGCACCGACCCAATCAAAGCTGCTATTTGCACCAGGGGGCCACGAGGGGACCCACGCTTGTTACTGCGG
>DASSED010000070.1:0-10520 GCA_035695405.1 Gemmatimonadales bacterium | reverse complement strand
GGGTGCCCGCTCAGCGGAGCAGGTTGACGGCTGGATCGGCGCGGCAGCACTCGAGCTCACACTCGACGACCTCGATGAAATTGCCTTGGCAATCGGCCGGGCCGGTGCGGGAAACGGGCCGGCGCTTCCCAAATGACGAAGGACAACGGTGAGCATACATCACATCACGGCTATTGCCGGAGATCCCCAGCGTAATCTCGATTTCTACAGCGGAATGTTAGGTCTCCGTTTGGTCAAGGTGACCGTCAACTTCGACGATCCTGCCACCTATCACCTGTACTATGGAGACGAGCACGGTAATCCGGGCTCGATCGTCACCTTTTTCCCCTGGCCCGAAGGACGGCCCGGCCGCCAGGGTACCGGCCAGGTCGGCACCATTGCGCTCGGCATCGTTCCCTCCTCCCTGGGCTACTGGGTCGAACGACTGCTGTCACATGGCATCAAATACGAAGGTCCCAATCGCCGTTTCGACGAACAAGTTCTTTCATTCAAGGATCCGGACGGTCTCCTTCTCGAGCTAGTGGCAACCCCCAGAGTCACGAACACCTCGCCCTGGGCCGAGGGTCCGGTGCCGGCACACCAGGCTATTCGAGGAACTCATGGCGCCGTGATCTGGGAAGACGGAGATACGGGGACGGCGGATTTTCTGACCCGCACGCTGGATTTTGAGCCGGTCGGAGAGGAGAACAACATTCTGCGGTTCCAATCGAAAGACCTTGGAGTCGGGACTATAATCGACTTGCGCCGGACCCCGGGATTCTGGCGCGGCGCGGTAGGCGTGGGCACGGTGCACCACATCGCGTTTCGGGCTGCGAACGATCAGCGTCAACTCGACAAGCGGGCTGAGATTGAGGGACAAGGGATGGACATCACACCGGTGATCGACCGGCAGTACTTCCATTCGGTGTACTTCAGGGAACCGGGTGGTGTCCTGTTCGAGATCGCCACCGATCCACCGGGGTTCACCATCGATGAGCCCCTCGCCGAGCTGGGCACGTCTCTCAAACTTCCTGCCATGTATGAGGCCAACAGAGAGGAAATCGAGCGGATGCTGCCACCACTCAGGCTTCCGCATCTTGCCGCGGGAGACAGCCGCTGATGCATGGCCCTGACCTCGGTTTCGTCCACCGGTTCGAGCCGGGTACTCGAGCCGAGGCTGCCCCGTTGCTTTTGCTGCACGGCACCGGGGGTAACGAGGACGATTTGCTTCCCCTGGGACAGAGACTCGCACCGGGAGCTCCTCTTCTGAGTCCCCGCGGCAAGGTGCTCGAGAATGGCATGCCGCGGTTCTTTCGGCGTGTGGCGCCGGGTGTATTCGATGAGCCGGACCTTCGTTTCCAAGCGCGCCAGCTGGCCGACTTCATTGGAGCAGCTCGGCGGGCATACGACCTGGGCGACACTGCCCCAGTGGCGGTGGGTCTATCGAACGGTGCCAATATCGCCGCCGCATTGCTCTTGCTCTTCCCCGGCAGCTTGAGCGGGGCAGTGTTGTTTCGTCCGATGGTGCCGCTGGTGCCTGATCCTTTGCCCCGGCTGGACGGAGTGCCCGTGCTGATCGCGGCAGGCCGCCAGGATCCCCTCGTGCCTCCGGATCATCCCCGCGCGCTGGCGGACCTGCTGCGCTCGGCAGGCGCCGTGGTGACCCTGCACGGTACGGTGGGCGGTCATGGCTTGACGCGGGAAGATCTGGACCTTGGCCAGCAGTGGTTACAGTCGCTCAATGTCCACCGCTAGCGCGATTCGGTCTTTCTTCTCTTACGCGGTGTGCCGGCGTTTCGCATTGGTAATCATAGAGCTGATCTATGCGGCGTCTGGCGTCGCCCCATCCTATCACCTTGCCGTCGCACGCCAGAGCGTCGGCGATTCCAGTGAGGAACTATGTGATGCTTCCTGCCGCCCTTGAACAGGAGCGCCTCTTCGTGGCGGAGCGCCTCCTGTCTGAGATCGAACGTCGCCACGGCCTGCCTCACCCCGCCAATCGTGAAATCCATCCTGTTATCATCGAGCGTTTCCTTGCCGCCTATCTCCCCGAGACCAGGGATGGCGAACCCGCGCCGTTAGTGCTCGAGTTCGCCTTTTCCAGAAGTTTGACCGAGGCCCTGAACTTCGTGCGGGGGGTAGTGAGAGAGACGGATACGGGGTTCGGATCCGCCCTCTATGTCCACGATCTCGATACCGGAACCGGCGGAGCCGGATCGTCCATCGCCGCTGGAGCCGAGAGCCGCTCCGGTGCCGAGTCAGTTTCCTGAATAGCATCTCCCGGGCGAAGAAAGATCTTGGGGATTTTTCTTCGCCCGCGGTGACACCACCATGCCGGGTTTTCGCGTCGTCGTTGGGTGGTATCTTATCGGCTCGGCCGCAGGAGTCGCCACCGCGGGAGCCCAAGCCGATCGAGACCCGGTCTCCTCCCTCGCCACTCGCCTAGCGTCGTGGACCGCAGTAACCGGTTACGAGCAAGCCGCCGTTGATACGATTTTGAAGCTGTTGCCCCGCGCAACGCGAGATCGCGCCGGCAACGCCCGATTTCAGCTGGGCGGAGGTTCGGTCAAGCGCCTGCTCGCCTGTCCGCTCGACGAGCCAGGGTATGTGGTTGGGGGGATCCAGGACGACGGCTACCTGACGCTCCGTCGGGTGGGCCGGCTGCCGTTCCCCTTTTTCGATCAACAGCTGGAGGGACACCGGGTCACGATCTACGGCCGGACGCCCCTGCCTGGTGTCGTCGCGGTGCGGTCGATACACCTGACCCGGGGGCGTGAACCGTTGAACCAGGCTCCCTTTACAGTCGACGATGCCTACGTCGACATCGGGGCGGCATCGCGAGCCCAAGTCGGGGCGCTCGGAATCCGGGTGCTTGCCCCAGTCACTCTGGCCAAGCGGCCGCACCAGTACGGCAACCAACTGCTCGCGGCGCCCATGGTGGGGCGGCGCGCAGCGTGTGCCGCTTTGCTGGTGGCGGTGCAGCAATCGCTGGTGCGAGCCAAAGCACTCCCTCCCTTTACGGTAGGATTCGTCGTCGAGCAGGGACTCTCGCAGCGGGGGCTTACGACCCTGGCCAACGCCGCCGGTCCCTTCGATGAGACGATCGTCCTCGATGGAGGGCCGGGCCGTCTGGGGCATCTGGTAGAAAAATCGATTCCCGACTCCACAACCCAATTGCCGGCCCTTGGCACGGTGAGCCGGTGGTCACTTCCCGTCAGATATGCCGGGACAGCAGTCGAGACAGTCTCCCTCGATGACGCGGACTCGCTTCGGAGCAAACTGGTGAAGTGGATCGGTGGCGATCCGTGAAGCTCCTGGTGCTTCTTCCCTTCGCGCTGCTCCCAGCTCAGCTGAGCGGGCAGACCTCCGACCGGTTGAGGGAAACCGAGTCGGTCCTGGCCACCTTGGTGGAGACCTATGGAGTGTCCGGTGCGGAGGCTCCGGTCCGCGCCGCGGTGCAACGTTTGCTTCCCCGGGGGATCAGGACTGAGACGGACACGGTGGGAAATCTCTGGGTGACGATGGGTCAAGGCGAGCCCACGGTGGTGTTCGTCGCCCATCTGGATGAAGTGGGGTTCCGAGTCAGCGGGATTCGGAACGATGGGTCACTCGTTCTCGATGCGGTAGGAGGGATCTTCCCCTGGTTGTGGGAAGCCCAGCCGGCGCTGGTCCACACGGCACACTCGGTCGTTCCGGGCCTGTTCCGGCCCCGAGACTCAGTACCGGCTGATTCGATGCGTGCGCCTCCTCAGGTCAGTGCCGACGTAGGCACCACCTCGCGGGCGGCGACGGCGGGGTTGGGGATCGAGGTGGGCAACACCGTCACCATGCCGAAGCAGTATGTCCGGCTGGCCGGCACCCGCGCGACTGCCCGGTCGTTCGACGATCGCGTCGGGTCGACCGCCCAGATAGTGGCAGTGCGGAGACTCAGCCGGGAGCGCCTCCGGCACACCGTGATCTTTCTCTGGAGTGTCCGGGAAGAGATCGGCCTCGAGGGCGCGCAGGCAGCGGCCCATGCGCTGGGTCTGCGTCCCTCCCGGGTCCACGCGGTCGATACGTTTGTCAGTGCGGATTCGCCACTCGAGCTCAAGAACTTTGCACTGGCACCTCTGGGCCATGGCGCGGTGGCCCGGGCGCTCGACAATAGCTCGGTGACACCACCATCTCTCGTCGATACTCTGGCGGCCCTGGCTCGCAGCGCCGGAATTCCTCTTCAGGTCGGCACCACCAACGGGGGAAACGACGGCTCTGTGTTCTCACCGTACGGTGTGCCGGACGTCCCCATCGGCTGGCCGCTTCGCTACTCACATTCGCCCGCAGAAACCATCGATCTACGCGATGTTCAAAGCCTGGCTGACCTGATCAAGATCGTGGCCGAGCGCTGGTGATCCCCGGGGGAAACTCGGTCACTCTCTGCTACGTCCGGGTCAGTGGGGTTTACTCAACGATTACCGAACTGATGTGAGGATTCTATGCGGACCAGTTCACTCCTGACGGCCCTGGCCGGGGTCATTCCCGCGGTACTTCCCAGCATCAGTCGCCCAGTCCCACCAGCGGCCCCCACCATCGTCGAGTACGTCATTCCCCGGGAGGGAAACTTTCCGCATGATCCCGCCGTAGCCCGTGACGGCACGGTGTGGTATACCGATCAGCGCAACAGTTTTATCGGCCACCTCGACCCGGCCACCGGGAAGATCGTGGATTATCCAACTCCTACGGCCGGGTCGGGGCCCCACGGGATCACCGTCGCGCCCGACGGCGGGATCTGGTACACGGCGCAGGCGACCGGATTGCTCGGCCGACTGGATCCGAACACCAGGAAAATTGTCGAGTATCGTCTGCCCGACGAGGCGCACAATCCTCACACGCCGATCGTATATCAAGGCAAGGTGTGGTTTACCGACGCCAATAACAACAGTTACGGCTGGCTCGACCCGACGACCGGCAAGGCCCAGGTCTATCAGGCCCCGACGTCAGGCTCGGTACCATACGGAATCGTGGCCGGACCTGACGGGTTCATCTGGATCGCCATGCTGGGCACCAACAAGCTGGGCCGGGTAGATCCGAAGACCGGAACGATGAAGGAGTTCACGCTTCCAGCCAGCGGGGCCCGTCCGCGTCGGCTCCAAGTGGATGGCGATGGCACGGTCTGGTATACCGATTACGGACGGGGCTACCTCGGGGCGCTGAATTCGAAGACCGGTGCCGCGCGGGAGTGGAAATCGCCCTCGGATGATGCCGGACCGTACGGCATCGCCATCGGCACCGATGGCCGGATCTGGTATTGCGAAGCCCGGACCGGCACCATGGTGGCTTTCGATCCCAGGACGGAGAAGATGGAAACCGTGAAGATCCCGACCACGGGTGCCATCGTCCGTCACATGGAGACCGACAGCACCCATCATCGTCTCTGGCTCGCGCTCAGCGGCACGGGCCGGCTAGGCAAGATCGAGCTGAGCCGCTAGCGCCGGAGCCGAGTGGCGGCTCGCATCTTGTGGTGACCAGCCCGGCTATGCATACTTATGCAATATGCAACCAGCAACTGGTCCGGTCGCTCTGGCGTTCTCCGGCGGCCTCGACACCTCCTACTGTGTTCCCCGGCTGACCCAGGCCGGCTGGGCAGTTCACACCGTCTTTGTCGATACCGGCGGCGCCTCCCCGGGTGATCGCCAAGCTATTCGCACCCAGGCCGAACGCATCGGCGCGGTGGAGCATCATGACGTCGACGCTCGCCATGAGGTGTTCGATCGCTTCGTCCGCTTCCTGATCCAGGGAAACGTTCTGCGGGGCGAAGTGTATCCGCTGAGTGTGGCCGCTGAGCGCACCCAGCAGGCGCTCTCCCTGGTGGAAGTGGCGCGCCGAATCGGCGCTCGAGCGGTGGCGCATGGCTCGACCGGTGCCGGCAATGATCAGATCCGGTTCGATATCGCCCTCCGGGTGCTGGCCCCTCATCTCGAGATCCTCACTCCCATCCGCGACGAATCGGTGCGGCGGGAGGACGCGATCGGTTACCTCTCCTCGCTGGGATTGCCCGTGCCGAACGGCGCCGGAGCCTATTCGATCAACCGCGGGCTCTGGGGCACCACGTGGGGCGGCGGCTGGACCCACGACACCTGGGCCGGTCCTCCCAATGAGCTGCTGGAACCGCCCGACCCTCTGGCCCTGCCGCAGGAAGTCGTCATTGGCTGGGACCAGGGTCTCCCGGTAGCGCTTGATGGCCGGCCGCTCGCGGGCTACGAGCTGGTCCAGCAAATGGGAGAGCTCGCGTCCCGGTACGGCATTGGCCGTAATGTCCACCTGGGTGAGACCGCTCTCGTCATCAAAGGCCGGATCGGCTTCGAGGCCGGCGCCGCTCTGCTGCTGATCGGAGCTCACCGGGAGCTGGAAAAGCTGGTGCTCACCCGCTGGCAAGCGTTCTGGAAAGACCAGCTCGCGCGCTTCTACGGTGATCGCTTGCACGAGGGGCAGTACTTCGATCCCGCTCTCCGCGATGTCGAGGCGTTGATCACCAGCTCCCAGTCGCGCGTGACTGGTGAAACGCGGGTCCGCCTGGGACCGGGACGCTTTCATGTGGTCGGCACCCGGAGTCCGCACTCGATGATGGACCACTCGGTGGCCACCTACGGCGAAGAGAACCGTCTCTGGACCGGAGATGAGGCCCGAGCCTTTGCGCGAGTAGCAGCGGTCCCCGCGCTGCTCGCGGCGCGCGCAGCAGCCCAGGACCACCTTTCGCGGTGACCAGCCTTTGCGCGGCATACGGCTTGGTCCTAGGAGGCTCACGATGGTCGTAACCACTCGAGTTCGCCTAGACCGGATCTCCTCATCCACCCGGAACGCCGCGCTTACGCCCGAAGTGATCGTGGGTGATCGGATCATCGCGGCCGAAGGGTATGTGCTCGCGGTGCGCATTCTCGAGGACAAATCCACTTACAACACGATCGAGGACGTCACCGGCCGCATGCTGGCGCTCCGGGAAGGCGATGTGTTGGCGGGGACCTTGGGAGCCCGGCGTGCGCTTCGGGGCTATGCCGGTGAGGTTCCGGCTCACCTGACAGTGGGCGATACCATCGAGGTGCTCAACCTTGGAGGTATTCTGGGGAAGTGCACCTCGGCCAACCCGGAGATCGGTCCCCCGTTCAAAGCCCAGGTGCTCGGTGCCGTTCTCGCCTTTCCCGAGCTGGGCGACCGCATCGGCCGTCCCGCGAGCATTCGAGATCGAGCCGTACCTCCCGCTGACAGTCTCGACAGTGCACTACCCGTGATCTACGTGGCGGGAACCTGCATGAATGCCGGAAAGACGGTCGCAGCCACGGAGCTGGTGCGCGGGCTCGCCCGCGGAGGACTTCGGGTGGGTGCCGCCAAGCTCACCGGCGTGTCCCTCATGCGGGACGCGCTCTCGATGCTGGATGCCGGCGCGGTCGCTGCCCTCACATTCAACGACGTGGGGGTCGCGAGTACCCATCCAGGCATCACCGTCGCAACCGCGAAAGGCATCCTGAACCGTCTGGCTGCCGCCAAGCCGGATGTGATCGTCGCGGAGCTGGGTGACGGGATTCTCGGCGAGTACGGGGTGCAGGACATTCTCCATGATGCCGAGCTGATGGGGGTCGGGGCAGCGTATGTCATGGCTGCTCCAGATCCGGTGGCATGCTGGGGTGCCGCGGAGCTGATGCGCGGCGAGTTCGGACTTCGGGTCACGGCTGTCACCGGACCGGCCACCGACAACGAGGTCGGCCTGGCCTACATCCAGACGGCGCTGGGCTTGCCGGCGCACAACGCACGACGGGATGCGGCGGGATTGCTCGCTGTGGTTCGGAGATCTTTGGAAGAATGGGTCGAGGGTCATGGATCTCCGGTCTTCTGGCCCCTGAATCCGAGACTCTCGACTCTAGACTCTCGACCTGCCGCAGCCCGATGAAAACCGCTGTCGTAGGCGGTGCCGGCTACATCGCCGGCGAGCTGCTCCGTCTCCTGATGCAGCATCCCCAGGTCAGCGATTGCGTTGCCACCAGTCGCAGCCAGGCCGGCATTCCTCTGGGGCAAGTGCATCCGGCTCTGGCACCGCTCAGCGATGCACGCTTCACCGGGCTGAGTGCCGGCGAGGTAGCCAAGGGCACCGATGTGGTGTTCCTCTGCCTGGAGCACGGCGAGTCGTCAAAGATCGCGTCCCAGGTGTTCGCGGCCGGTCCGGGGCTGGTGGTCGATCTGGCCGCCGATTTTCGGATTCACGATGCCGAGCTTTATCGGATCCATTACGGCGCCCATCCTGCTCCGGAGCTGATCTCACGCTTCCGCTATGGGTTGGCTGATATCCATGGAGTGGAGCTCAGGGGCGCGTCTGCCATAGCGGTGCCGGGCTGCTTTGCCACGGCTGCACAGTTGGCTCTCTTTCCGCTGGCGCGGGCCGGACTCGACCTGGCTCCTTCGCTCTTCGCCATCACGGGGTCGAGTGGAGCGGGATCGCAACTTAAGCCCACCACCCACCATGCGAGCAGGGCGCACAACGTCTTCGCTTATTCGGTGCTGGGGCACCGCCATGAGGCGGAGATCCTTCAGAGTTGGCGTCAGTGGAGCGGCCGCCCGGCTGCGAGCGCTCGGCTGATGGCTCACGCGGGTCCTTTCGTTCGTGGTATTTACCTCACACTCCATGCCTATGTGCCATCGGCTTTCGTGCCGGGCAACGGGGGAAATGGTGTTGCCGGTTGGTTTCACGAGGCGTATGAACGGCGTCCCTTCGTTCGAGTTCTCGACGCTTCTCCTGAGATCACCCAGGTGGTGGGAAGCAATTACGCCCTCCTCCATGCAGCCGAAAGTGCGGATGGAGGGGAGCTTCAGGTCAGCGTAGCGATCGACAATCTGATCAAAGGCGGTGCGGGCCAGGCAGTGCAGGCCATGAATCTGGCTCTGGGCATCGACGAATGTGCGGGACTGACGGCAACCGGGATCTTTCCGTGCTGATCGACGGCGGAACCGGGCTCCTCCCGGTTTACGCCCAGTTTCCTGTCCGTCCGGTTCGGGGTCAGGGGTCCTGGTTGATCGATGAGCAGGGGAACCGGTGGCTCGATGGATACGGCGGCCATGCGGTGGCGGCAACCGGACACAGCCACCCGGACGTCGTGCGAGCGATTCAGGAACAGGCGGCGGAGCTGTTGTTTTACTCCAGTGCCGTGTCGCACCCCTTGCGCGAAGCACTGGCTGTGAAGTTGGCCGAGCTGTGCCCTGATCCATTGGGCCAGGTGTTCTTCTGCAACTCGGGTGCTGAAGCCAATGAGAACGCGTTGCACCTGGCGCGTCGTCACACCGACCGCGAGAAGATCGTATCGGCGAGCGGTGGCTGGCATGGCCGTACCGCCGCGACTCTGGCCTGCACCGACGGGGAGCGCTATGAGACTGCAGCTCGCAGAAGCGGAATACCGCTGTCGCGCAAAGTCCAGTTCAATGATTCCCGGGCGTTGGACCGGTCCATTGACGACAGCGTTGCGGCGTTTATCGTCGAGCCGGTGCAGGGACTGGCCGGCGCGCGCGACGCCACACCCGAATTCCTCGAGACTGCGGCGAGAGTCTGCCGGGAGCGCGGAGCAGTCCTCATATTCGACGAAGTTCAGTGCGGAGTGGGGCGATGTGGTGGCTTCACGGCCGCGGAATCCTTCGGGGTCGTGCCCGATGTAATCACGCTGGCCAAAGGTCTGGCGTCGGGACTTCCCATTGGGGCCGTGGTGGCTACGGTCGACGTCACCAGCACCATCACCGTAGGCGACCTTGGCAGCACCTTCGGAGGCGGTCCGGTGCCTTGTGCGGCGGCGCTGGCGACAATCGATGTGATCGAGCGGGAACACCTGATCGAGAACGCCATGCACATGGGTGAGTACCTTGCCCGCGGGGCGCGAGCTATCGGTGTGCGGAAGGTCAGCGGCCGCGGACTTCTCCTGGGCCTGCACCTCGATCGGCCGGCAGCGACGGTGCAGAATAAGTTGTTTCAGCAGCGAATTCTCACCGGCACCGCATCGGATCCGAACGTGCTCCGACTCTTGCCATCGCTCGCATTCTCCCGAGACGAGGCTGACATGCTCTTGGGCGGCATACAGGAGGCCCTCCGGTGAAAAAGCGGGATTTCCTCGCACTGGAAGACTGGAAACCCGCCGAGATCGATCAGCTGCTCGCGCTGGCTGCCAGGGTGAAGCAAGGTGAGGTCGCTGGAGGCCTGGAAAAGAAGGTGCTGGCGATGGTGTTCATGGATCCGAGCCTCAGAACCAGATCGAGCTTCGAGACGGCGATGTTCCTCCACGGCGGCCATGCAGTCGTGCTGGAGCCGGGCAGAGGGAGCTGGTCGCTCGAGACTCGGCCCGGAGCCGTGATGGACGGCGACTCGGTTGAGCATGTGGTAGACGCTGCTCGGGTGCTGGGCCGGTACGCTGATGTGCTTGGCGTGCGCTCCTTTCCCCGCGGGTCCGATTGGAGCGTGGCCCGCCAGGACGGAGTCATCAAGGGCTTCGCCCAGAACTGCGAAAAACCGGTGATCAACCTCGAGTCGGCACGGCGTC
>DASSED010000069.1:0-19172 GCA_035695405.1 Gemmatimonadales bacterium | reverse complement strand
GGCTGAACAAGCGGACTCACCGGAAAATCCTGGTGGTGGACGGGAAGATCGGGTTCGAGGGGGGTCTGGGAATCGCCGATCCGTACATGGGACATGCCCAGGACAAGGAGCACTGGCGCGACGGCCAGTTTCGCTTCGAAGGACCGGTGGTCGCGCAGATGCAGGCGGACTTTCTCGACAACTGGATCAAGACCGGAGGCGCGCTGCTGGATGGACCGGAGTACTTCCCGGCCATCGACTCGGCGGGCTCGCAGTCGGCCCAGGCATTCCGGAGCTCACCCGGCGAAGGGGTTGAGAGCCTCCGGCTCCTGTTTCTGCTCGCCATCGCGTCGGCCAATGATCGAATCCTGATCACCAATCCATACTTCGTCCCCAACAATCTCGCAGTCAACATGCTGGTGGCGGCGCGGCGCCGCGGCGTGGATGTCGAGATCATCGTCCCGGGCCCGATCCTCGATGCCCAGGTGGTACGCCGAGCGTCGCGGGCAAAGTGGGGGCCGCTGCTCGAGGCCGGGGTCAAGATCTATGAGTACCAGCCGACGTTCATCCACACGAAGGTGATCGTGGTGGACGACTGCTGGGCGTCGGTGGGCTCGGCCAACTTCGACAACCGATCGTTCCGGCTCAACGACGAGGCCAACCTCAACGTGTTCGACCAGGGATTTGCCCGGGAGCAGGCCCGCATCTTTGCCGACGACCGGGCCCGATCCACGCAGATCACGCTGCAGCAGTGGCGCAAACGCCCGATCACCGAGCGGTTGGAGGAGCTAGTGGGAAGAATGGTGAGACATCAGCTGTAGCGGACCAGGGAGGGACGGCTGTCATTCTGGCTCTTCCCTTCGCTCAGGAAGACAATCCCACCTTCTTCAAGAAAGCCTGGAACCTCGGCATCGACCTGAGTGAATCGAGCTCGGGACTCACTTTGGCGAATTGGATCCAGGTCGAGCGCTCCACGTAGGCTGTATCCAGCCAATCGAGTGCTCGGCCCTTCTCACCCAATGCGGTATAGATGATCGCCAGATCATACGGCTCATCGCTCTTCCCCTTCTTATAGTGAGACCGCAAGGTGTCGATGATCGCCCGAGCCTTTTCCGGCCGGCCCGAGCGGGCATACACATACCCCAACCGGCCCAGTATGTCGGGATGGTTTCCAATCAGGCCTCGCGCGGCCTCGAGTCGAGCTTCAGCCGAATCGAACACGCCCTTATACGCGTATGCCTCACCCAGCCGGAACTGGCCTCCAACGAAGCTGGAGTCACCCCTGACCGTCTTACCGAGCCTCTCGATCGCCTCATCGAAGCGGCGGCTATAGTAGTCGGGCCAGGCCATCATGACCTCGAGGTTGAGGTCCAACGGATCGTGTTGGCGGGCCCACTGCAATTGAGTTGCCGCCTCATCCAGGCGGCCGAGGACGGTTAAAAGCCCCCCGTACGCCGACCGGGCAACCGTGATACCCGGGTTCAGTTCGATCGCCTTCAACAGCGAGCGCTCGGCTCCCTTCCAGTTCCACTCGTACTGCGACTGTATCGCGCTGAGCGCGACATACCCCTCGGCCAGCGACGAATCCAGCTCCAACGCCCGGAGCGCTGCCGCCTTGGCCTTGGGCATTCCTTCAGCAGCGGAGAGGAAGGTGCCGTAGAGGCCCGCATAGGCACCGGACAGTCCGGAATAGGCGAGGGCAAAGGTCGGGTCGAGCCCGATGGCGCTGTCATACAAATGCAACGCGGCGCGAAAGTCCCGCTCCGTCAACTTACCCATATGGTAGTTAGCCCGAAGAAAGAGCTTGTACGCCTCGGGATTGTCAGTCGGCTTCCCGGACGGTGATGATGCCAGTCCGGTGGCCGACTTGGGGCTCAGCACTTTGAGAATGGCGCGGGAGAGCTCGTCCTCTACCGCAAGCAGCTCGCCGGAAGGGCGATCGTAGCGACCCGACCAGAGCTGATAGCCGTTGGCGATATCGATCAACTGCGCGGTGACCCGGAGCGTGTCGCCCACTCGTCGGAGACTCCCCTCCACCACCACGTCGACACCGAGCCGCGCCCCCACTTGCCGGACATCCTCCGACTTTCCCTTGAAGCTGAAGGCGGAGGTTCGGGCCACCACGCGAACATCCGGCACCCGGCCAAGGCTGTTGATCAGATCCTCGGTGATGCCGTCGCTGAGGTATTCCTCGCTCGAATCCCGGTCCAGGTTCCGGAAGGGGAGCACTGCAATGGACGCCGCCTTCGATAGACGTTCGGGAGCAGCCGCGCTGTGTCCCGCAGGACGACGGCTCCAGACGAGCAGCGTGATGGAGAGGACCACGACGAGTCCGAGCAGGCCAATCAGTGGTCGCCGAGACGCAGAGGGCCGCCGCTCAGGCGCCGCGATAGGAATCACGGGCGACGATGCCGCGCGCCTCAGGGTCTCAGTGAACTCGGTCGCGGAGAGAAACCGGTCGGCGGGGACTCGCGCCAGTGCCTTGGTGACGGCGTCATCGATCCCCGGCGGAAGCTGGTCGCGAGTGGCGCCGAGCGGACGCGGGGTCTCCACCAAGCGGCGGGCGATCACGGCTTGGGGGGTAGGCCCGGTGAACGGCGGCTCGCCGGCGATCATCTCGTAGAGCACGCAACCCAGACTGTAGATGTCGCTCCGCCCATCCACCGGCCCGCCGCCGGCTTGCTCGGGGCTCATATAGGTCGGAGTACCGATTGCGGTTCCAGTCTGGGTAAGCTTCTCGCCTCCCGCGCTCTCGAGTGCCCGAGCGATGCCGAAGTCGGCCACTCGAGCGTGGCCGTGGGCGAGAAGAATGTTTTCCGGTTTGATGTCGCGGTGGACCACGCCGTGGGCATGCGCGTAATCCAGCGCGTCGGCCACCTCCGATGCGATCCTCAGCGCGTCGGTGACTGGCAACTGGATCTCGCGCTGGAGCCGGCTTCGAAGACTCTCACCCTCGACGTAGGGCATGGTATACCACAGCACTCCCGCGGCATCGCCCGATGCGAGCACCGGCAGGATATGAGGGTGGTCCATGCGGGCGGTGATTCTAATCTCGTGGTGGAAGCGTTCCTGGCCGAGCGCGGCGGCGAGTTCGAGGTGGAGCACTTTGAGAGCGACCAACCGGCCGTGCTCCAGGTCCTCAGCGAGAAAGACCGTAGCCATCCCACCGCGGCCGAGCTCCCGTTGGAGCCGGTAGCGGTCGCGCAGTGCGTGCTCGAACTGTGGGGGTGTTGCGGTCACGAGGTCTTCGGGTCGCGAGTGATGCCAATGTGGTAGGCCAGCCGGAAGGGCGGAAGGGGGAAGTCGACTTGTCGTTGGCCCGGTGCTACTGGCACGAATACGTTTCGCGATGGTCCCAATCACTCGAGTGCTGCCGCATTCGCCACTCTGGCTAGATAGCTGATGCAAGCGCACACCAAATGGCCCTCCGGGGCGCCTCGTGTGAATGGCCGATTCGTGAATCCCGCGGGTGTGTTCACAATGCCGGGTCTCGGGACCGCACTTCCGTTCTTCCTGAGACGAATCGCCGTGTCGCTCAAGCCGAGAAGGGGCGCCGGAACGCCGGTTCCGCTCGACCGCGCCGCGATGGGGCGGGAGCCGAGCATCACCTGGATCGGCCATTCGACGTTCCTGGTGCGGATGGACGGCGTCACCTTCCTCACCGACCCAGTCTTCTCCCAGCGGGCCAGTCCGTTCTCCTTCATGGGACCCAAGCGCATGGTCCCGCCGGGGGTCCCGCCCGAGGCCCTCCCCAAGATCGACTTCGTGCTGCTGTCGCACGACCACTACGACCACGCCGACATCAGAACCGTGAGATGGCTGTCCTATCAGGGAATACGGTTCGTGGTCCCACTAGGTCTGCGCGACTGGGTCCGAAAGGCCGGCGGCGAAGCTGTCGAGCTGGATTGGTGGCAGGAGACCGAAAGGAACGGGCTCCGCATCACCTGCGTCCCGGCGCAGCACTTCTCGGGGCGCTCGCTTCGGGACCGCTTCCAGCGGCTCTGGTGTGGCTACGTGGTGAGCGGTCCCACCCGACGTTTTTACCACGCGGGCGACAGCGGCTACTCCCCCGACTTCAAGCTGATCGGTGAGCAACTGGGCCCGATCGATCTCGCGACGGTGCCGATCGGGGCCTATCTCCCCGCCGATATCATGCACTTCGTACACACCGATCCGGAGGAGGCGCTACAAATCGCCGAGGACGTGAAGGCTCGGCGTGCCGTGGCGATGCACTTCGGCACCTTCGATTTGTCGGATGAGCCGGTAGACGAGCCACCCAAACGGTTTCGAGCCGAGGCCGACCGGCGGGGATGGGGAGAGGATCGGGCAGTTGTGATGAAGATTGGTGAGACGAGGGAATGGTGACGGTGAAACGGTGAGCGGTAATCCGGAGTAGATCCCTCGCTACGCTTGGGATGAGGTGCTTTACCCCCTCACCTTACCGACCCGTACCGCCTCACCGCTTACCGCTCACCTTCCTATAGCGACTTCAGATATTCGACCAGATCCGCCTTCTGCTGCGGGGTGAGCTGCAGGTTCTTGGCCGAGTCGTAGCGCTCCACCACGTTCTCCAGTGTAGGCGCGCTGCCATCGTGGAAGTACGGCGGGTGTTGCCAGAGACCTCGAAGCGGAGTGGTGCGGTACATCTTGCTCGCGCTCCGGGCGGCATGCTCAGGGTCGGTAGGGATCTCGCTGGGCGGGTGGAGGCGGGTGTTGGCATCGGTGAACGTCGACCCACTGTGGCAGGTGGCGCACTGGCCCGCTCCGGTAAACACCGCCTGCCCCCGCGCGGCGGCCGCGGCATCAAAGGTTCCAGCCGGAGGGGGCGGCGCCGAGAGACTCAGCTGATATGCTTCCAGATCCGGGAGCTTGCTCTCCACCTGATCCGGCGGATTGGTGACGTTGATGTTGAGCCGCGGCTCCGAGAACGAGCCGTGCCCATGCATCTGGGTCACCGCGACGTAGCGGTTCCAGTAGGCCGGCCGGTCTCCGTCACCGGTGTAGGTGACGCTGTTCACTCCGGCGAGACCGTACGCCGGCGGGATGACCGCCGGATCGTTCATTCCATCGAAGTTGTACCGCGCGTCGTACTTGCCGGGTCCCCACGAGTTGTACACTGCCCTCTGCGCATCGCTCAGCGCCGGCGAGAGCGCTATGATCGCTCCCGGATTCAGATCGAGGTTGGGCCAGCCATCCAGCCGTTGACCGATTCCCTGGCCTGCCGAGTTATTGACTGTCGAATGACAGAGCGCGCAGGTGATGCCGACGTGGGTGAGCGTATCCTGCCCGTTGATGGTCTCCACTGTGCCCTTGAGGCCGACCACGGCGTTCAGCTTGAGCAATGCCACGGTGGTCGCGGGAGAGTTGAGGTCGGCGCTCTGGAGAAGACCCGGCGGGAGCGCATCCGCGTCGACCTTGAGGCCCACACTGAGTGCCGTGGCCGGACTCACCGCTGCCGTGATGATCTCATGGATGCGCAGGGTATCGGTCCAGAACGAATCGTCGCCGAAGGTATCGAAGCGGAAGGTCTGCTGGCCGCTGGCGATCTGAGCCGGAGTCGCCTCGTTCGGTCCGTTGTCACTGCAGGCCAGTAACGACAGGAGAAGCGCTGCCGGGAGGAGAGGGGAGGGAGTCATGCCCCAACCTACGGGGCAGCCGATCCCGCGTCAGTTATCTCGCTAACAGCTCTCAGCTCGCCCGGGTGCGGGCCTGAAGAAAGCTCCGGAGATCCTTCGGCCGGACGGTTATGGCACCCCGGGGCGAGTAGCTGATGTGCCCACTCGCCCTGAGCCGGTTCAAGAGACTGGAGACCACCTCGCGCCTCGCGCCAACCAGTCGAGCCAGCTCTTCCTGCCGGATGTAATGCTCCAGGCGAATCCCCGCCTCCGATGGCTCCCCCAGATCGTCGGCCAGCCGAAGCAGCGTGCGCACCAACCGGTAGAGCACCGTGTCCCAGGAGAGACTCTCGATCTGTTCGTACGCGTCGGCCAGGCGCTCGCCCACCACCGAGGCCAGCTCCACAGCGGCCTCCGGATCCTGGCGCAGCCGTGCCAGCAACGCGGCGAACGAGATTTCACTCACCGTGCTCGGCTCCAGCGCGATCGCCTCCTCCCGCCGGCCGCCGCCACACAGGCAGAGCTCGCCCACCAGGTCGCCCGGTTTATAGAGGCGAAGCGTCAGCTCCTCGCCAGCCGGGGAGATCCTGCTGGTCTTGATCAGTCCGGTCCGAACCAAGAAGAGGCTACGGGCCTGATGCCCAACCCGATAGAGATGTTGGCCGGCCTCCAGCCGGCGATGCGGGAGATCGGTAAGCTGCTGGCAAAGCCTGCCCCGGAATGAGGCTGACAGAGCTTCGCACCCCGGATGGTCCGACACCATCGGGTGAGGTTCTCGGGCAGACGGGCGGAGAATCAGGGAGAACAGCTCGAGCCGCCGCTCGAACGACTCAGATCTGGTCCAATCAGTGGCGATCATCAGTGCACCTCGAAGCAACACCGCTCGCGGTTGTAGCGATCGCAGCATTTGGTGACGGTCGCGCCGACGAACTCACCGAGCAGAGCCTCCACGGCGTTGCAGACCTCCGGGTGGTCGATGGTAGCGGCGGCGAGCGGGCAGCCATGACTCTGGATGAGGTAGCCGCCGTTTTCCCGCGAGACCTCAGTCAATCCGCCGAGCTGGTTCAGCAGCGCACTCGCGCCGGCAACCCGCTCACCCAGCTCTCCACGCGGGACCGCGCGTCCCTGCAAGACGCGTCGGCCGACCTCGCGCATGATCGAGTCGAACTCGGCGCGCGTCTCCCGCTGAGCCAGGGTGTGCAGCAGCTGGGTGAGAAGGGGGACGTAGGCCCTGGAGAAGAGCAGCTCGGCGTGCGCCGTCACGCCGTACACGTGGGATGGTTTGCTGGGTCCCCGCCGGCTCCCTCGTTGTTCGACCAGATCGTCCCGGAGCAGCGAGGCGAGCTGGGCTCGGACCGCGGTCCGGGTGAGATCCAGTGCCCGGGCGAGCTCGTCCACAGTCATGGGACTGCGGCGGAGCAGCTCGAGGATCCGCCCGCTGGTTCCGTGCACCGCCCGCCTCAACTCTCTCATCCGCGCTCCTCCAGAAGGTCAGAATAGTATATAAAATCTTGCTTTTCTAGGCCATTTTCCATATCTCTGTGGGAGCGCTGGCCTCAGCCAGGTGTTTCTCTGTGGAGGTCTCATGTATTTGTCACGTCTCGCGATCGTAGCCCTGGCCATGGGTGTGGCCTGCAGCGGCGGTGGGGGAAGCGACGTTACTGCTCCGCCCGGTAACGGCGGCAACATGTCCAACCCACCCCCAGCCGGAACGGTCGGCGTCAGCATCAGGGATTTCGCGTTTACTCCCGCGACCCTCAGCATCAAGGCCGGTACCACGGTACGGTGGACCAACACCGGACCTTCGGTTCACACCACGGTCAGCGACGACGGGGTCTGGACCAGCGGTGCGTTGGGCGCTCCCAACAGCGGAGGCGGAGGCTCCGGGTACGGCGGCGGCAGCTCGCCCGGGGGCACGTTCGAGTTCACGTTTACCAATCCGGGGACGTACGGCTATCACTGCAATCTCCATCCGCCGTCGAGTTATCCGGGCTTCACCGGCACCATCACAGTGACGCCGTAATAGAGCGACGATGCGAAGCAGGGCCAATTTTCGGGGCCACCCGATCCATCCGGCACTCATTCCGTTTCCGTTCGCGTTTCTGTACGGTGGCTTCATCTTCGACCTTGCCGGTCATCTGACCCATCACAGGTCCTGGTGGATCACCGGGGGTCACCTGGATCAGGTCGGGATTGTGGCCGCCCTGGTGGCGGCAGTTCCTGGATTCATTGATTACTTCGCGACCGTCCCTCCCAAGAGCTCGGGCAAGCAGCGGGCAACCAAGCACATGCTGGTGAATCTCGGCGCCGTGGTTCTGTTCCTGGTGGCGTGTTTCATCCGCGGCAGGGCCGGAGACCGGCCGGGGCACGTCGAGCTGGTGCTCGAGGCGGTGGCGCTCGGGCTCCTGACGGCGGGCGGCTGGATGGGCGGCGTGCTGGTCAGTCGCAACCAGATCAGCGTGGACCATCGCTATGCCCGAGCGGGTCGCTGGAAAGAGGAGAGCATCCGGACGACCCCGGGTGAGCCGGTGGTGGTCGCCAAAGCCGACGAGCTCGAGCCCGACCAGATGAAGCTGCTGCACGTGGACGGCCGCCGGATCGTTCTGGCGCGAACGGCGAACGGGTATGTGGCGTTCGACGACGGCTGCACCCACAAAGGGGGCTCGCTGGCCGGCGGCGTGATGATCGGCGGCGTGGTGCAGTGCCCTTGGCACGGATCGCAGTTCGACTGCCGGAGCGGTGGGGTGAAAGCCGGCCCGGCGAAGAAGGAGATCGAGACCTATAAGGTGTCGGAGGCGAATGGCGAAGTGAGGCTGGCCTGGGACGGAAAGGCGGTAAAACGGTAAGGCGGTAAGGCGAGTGTCTCCCCTCCCGAGTTCGTCGTCTACCAGGGTGTAGCGCTGTAGTGTCCCAACCAGGGGCCGGGCATGCGCCTCATCCTCATCGAATCAGACCACAGACTCTTCCAGACCGCGGAGTGCGCCTTCGCGAGCCTCATGCTGCACGCCGGCCTGGTCTGCCTTGCCCTCGGTGTCCTCGGAGGTGCGAGCGGGCTACCGGCCAACGGGCTCGACGCCAAGCCGCTATTTCTCCTCCCACCCGATCGCCAGAAGTCGCCACCAGCCGGCCAGACCGATGGCCTTCAGCTGGGCCAACCGGGGGGCTACTTCGCTGACGGATCGGAGCTTGACGGGGCAGGAAGCGGCTCTCGCCTCGGCGGTCGCCCCTACGGCCGCCTGAGCGCGCTCGAGCGGAGCACTGCGGTGGGCCTGGTCCCGCTGGGTTCCCCTGCTCGGCCGGCCGACAGCATCTTCACCATGCTCGAGGTCGATCAGATGGTGGAACGCTACGAAGGGAGCGGCGCGCCGATCTATCCACCCAGGCTGAGCGCGCTGGGGATCGAAGGCCACGTGCAAGCGACCTTTGTCGTGGACCCAACTGGCCAGGTCGACATGACATCTGTTCGGGTGCTGGAGAGCGACCATGCCGAGTTCACCGAGTCGGTGCTCACCGCGCTCGGCGAGATGCGGTTCCGGCCCGCCAAGCGGGGCGGAAATGCGGTACGGCAGCTGGTGGAGCAGCGATTCAATTTCCGCATCGCGCCGGTAGGTCAGGTCACGACGAGACCACGGGAGATGTAAGCAGCGGACGGCGGGTAGCAGACTACCTCATCCCGAAAGAGCGAAGCGATTGAGGGACTCGGGATGAGGCCTTTGTTTACCATGTTTGTTCCTCGTTCTCCAACCGGACAAAATGGCGCAGGCGCAAAGATGACACTGGCGCACGCTCGATCGGCGCAACAGATTCGTGGCCTCTTTGTGCGCCTATGTCGGCGCTCACCGTGACGTGTCCCCCTGGAGGTTTGCTATGAATGTCAGGCTCTCCACCTCCGACGGCTCGCTCGCCGAGCTGCCGGCGGGAGCGCTCGACCAGCTCGAGTCCGATCTGCCGGGCCGGGTCCATGTGCCGACTTCGGCCGAGTTCACCGAGTCGTGTACCATCTGGAACGCTATGATCGAGAAGCGGCCGGGGTTGGTGCTCCGCTGCTCCAGCACCGCCGACGTGTCCCGCGCGGTGAAGTTCGCGCGAGAGCACGATCTGATGTTGTCGGTTCGGGGCGGCGGCCATAACATCGCGGGCAGCGCACTCTGCGATGGTGGGATCATGCTCGATCTCTCGCCCATGAAGTCGGTCACCGTCGATAAGGCCACTCGCACCGCCCGCGTGGGTGGCGGCGCGACCCTGGCCGACGTGGACCAGGCCACTCAGGCCGCCGGCCTCGCCGTCCCGCTGGGAGTCAACTCCACCACCGGTATCGGAGGCCTCACGCTCGGTGGGGGATGGGGCTGGCTCAGCCGCAGTCTCGGTCTCACGGTGGATAGCCTGCTCTCGGCGGAAGTGGTCCTGGCCAACGGTGATCTGGTTCGCGCCAGCGCCACCGAGTCGCCCGACCTCTTCTGGGCCATTCGGGGCGGCGGCGGCAACTTCGGCGTGGTCACCTCGTTCGAGTTTCGGCTCCATAACGTCGGACCCGAGGTCCTCTCCGGTCTCGTGATCCATCCGCTCGACGCGGCCCGCGACGTGCTCCATTTCTGGCGCGACTTCCTCAAGACCACGCCCGAGGAGTTCGTCTGCTGGTTCGTGATGCGCAAGGCGCCGCCGCTTCCCTTCCTGCCGGCGGAGTGGCACGGCAAGGAGATCCTGGTGCTCGCGATGTGCTACTCGGGTCCCGATCTCAAGGAGGGCGAGCGGATCGCCGAGCCGCTCCGGAAGTTCGGCAAACCGATCGCGGACGTGGTGGGGCCCAATCCCTACGCCGGGTGGCAGACCGCGCTCGATCCGCTGCTTACACCAGGGTTCCGGAATTACTGGAAGTCGCATGATTTCGGGGAGGTGAGCGACGGGTTGATCGACGCGCTCATCGCGCACGCGCGGAAGATTCCCGACCCCAACACCGAGATCGCCTTCGCCCAGTTGGGCGGCGCGGTGACCCGAGTGGCGCCCGAGGCCACGGCGTACTCCCATCGAGACGGCCAGTTCGTGATGAATGTGCACGGCCGCTGGCAGGATCTGGGCAAGGACCAGGAATGCATTGGCTGGGCCCGGGATCTCTTCCAAGCCACGGCCCCGTTCTCGACCGGGAGCGTGTACGTGAACTTCCTGACGCAGGACGAGGAAGACCGGATCAAGGCGGCCTACGGCAGGAACTACGAGCGGCTGGCGCGGATCAAGGCGAAGTACGATCCGACGAATCTGTTCCGGGCGAACATGAATATCAGGCCGCTGGCGTATGCGTAGAGGAAGGCGGTACGGCGGTACGGCGTAAGTAGGGGTATAAACAAAGAGAGCCTCATCCCGAGCGTAACGAGGGATCTACTCAACGACCTTCAGGTGCCGCGGAGTAGATCCCTCAGTCGCTTTCGCTCGTTCGGGATGAGGTACTTTCTTTTACCGCCTTACCGCCTTACCGCCCTACCGCATCGAATAAAACGCCCCTAAAATCGCCCCATAAATCAGATGGGCCAGGACGACCGACACCGGCGTCTGATATCCGTAGTTGAGCGCCAGGAAGCCGGGGGGCTCGAGCTGGCGGGTGACGGTCGGGCCCTTCTGCTCGCTGGCCATGCGCGGGTGAATGCTGGGCAACAGACTCATCACCACAGTCAGGACGAAGATCGCCTGGACCAGTCCGATCGCCGCGCCGGCCCACCACGTTGCCCGGCCCCACGACTGGAATGCTGCGACGTAGGCCAGGGAGAAGATCCATCCGTTCACCAGATGGATGCCGAAGCCGAACAGTTTGGCGCGCTCCCGATTGGGGGTGAAGATCGATCCCAACATGTACGGAAGATTGATTCGGGTGAGCCGGAGACCCTGGCTCCCGGCCATCACCGAGGTCAGCGCCAGCGTCGCCACGAAGCTCCACAGCAGCCACGCCCTCCAGTTCATACCCGCACCTTCTCCGGCTTCGAGACCTCTTGCCGGTGGGGGACCCCGCGGTGGATCGGCGCCTCGCCCTCCATCCGGCGAGCCAACGACAGCGCCGCATTGATCAGTCCGACATGGGTGAACGCCTGGGGAAAGTTGCCCAGCGCGGCGCCGGTGGCAGGGTCGATCTCCTCGGCGAAGAGCCCCACGTCGTTGGCGTAGCGGCAGAGCCGCTCGAACAGCTCCCGAGTCTCATCCACAGTCCCGCCGCCGAGGGCGAGGTACTCCACGCCCCAGAAGCTGCAGATGCCGAACGCGCCCTCGCCCGGTGACACCGGCTCCCCCTCTTTTCTAGGCTCGCGATTTCTCTGGTACCGGTACAGGAGCCCGTCGCCAGAGCCGAGCCCGTCTCGAATCCGGTGATAGGTCGCCTGCATCCGCTCAGACCCCGCGGCCTCGAACCCGTACCACGCGAGAAGAAGCAGCGTCGCGTCCAGCCGGTCACCATCCAGCTCGGCGACGTAGCTCTCGAGCGCCGGGTTCCATGCGCGCGCTTCGATTTCGCGGCGAAGCAGCTCGCGGTTCTTCTCGAACATCGCGGCCGGGGCCCAGCGGATGTGGTCTTTCTCGTGGAGGTGCAGCAGGCGGTCCAGCGCTACCCAGCACAGCACCCGGGAATGGGTGTGATGCGCCCGGCCGGTGCGCGGCTCCCAGATCCCTTCATCCGGCTGGTCCCAGTGGCGGCAGACATATTCCCCCCAGTCGCGGAGCACCCGCTCGGTCTCCCGGTCCAGCGTGCCGCCCATTTGAAGAAAGTGGGTCACGGCATCGATCACCTCGCCATAGACGTCGAGCTGCAGCTGCTCGGCGGCCAGGTTCCCGATCCTCACCGGCCGGGACTCCCGATAACCGGTCAGCCAATCCAGGACTCGCTCAGCCGGCGGCTTGTTGCCGTGTACGTCGTAGAGCACGTTGAGCTCGGGCTCGGTCAATCGGGTGGCGTGCAGCAGCCAGTTGACGAAGGCATGGGCCTCGTCCGCATAGCCCAAGCCGACGAGCGCCCGAACCGTGAGTGAGGCATCGCGCAGCCAGCAGAAGCGGTAGTCCCAGTTGAGCGGTCCGCCGATTCGCTCGGGCAGCGATGTGGTGGGCGCGGCGATCACCGCACCGGAGGGAGCATAAACCATGAGCTTGAGCGCCAGCGCGCTTCGGATCACCATCTCGCGGCAGGGACCATCGTAGCGAGCGCGGGCAGCCCAGCGCTGCCACCACTGGACCGTGCGCTCGAGCGCGGCCCGGGACCACTCACCCAGGGGCGGCAGCACCGCGGGCCCATCGCTCGCGAACGTCAGCGACGCATGGGCGACGTCGCCAGTGGAGAGATGCGCCCGTCCCCCTACCCTGCCGTCTCCGCCGATCTCGACCGGCAAGTCGGTGCGCAACGCCAGGAGACCGGCGCCCGTCTCCGCCCGAATCCCCAACTTTCCCGCACGATGGATCCGGGCCGGCTTAAGTCCGTATCCGGGACGGGGCTCGAAGCTCCATTCGATCTCTATCTCGCCTCGCTCGCACTCGACCAGTCGCAGGATCTCGCTCTCGGGCAGGAGAAGCCGGGTCTTGTCCTCCTCGGAGGCAACCGGCATGAGATCGGTGAGCACCATGACGCCCGAGTCGGTCTCGAACCGGGTCTGCAGGACGTTGGTGTCCCTGATGTAGTGCCGTTCAGTGCGGACCGATTCAACCGGTGCGATGCGCCAGCGGCCAGCCGTTGGGTCGAGCAGAGCGCCGAAGACGGAGGGACTATCGAAACGGGGCCAACAGAGCCAATCGATCGACCCGTCGCGCCCGACCAGCGCGACGGACCGGCCATCGCCGATCGCCGCGTAGTCCTGGATGCCGTTCACGCGCGTAGTATCCTTGACACATGATGATGATACTTCCGCTCGGTGTGACTGACGAGGCGTAGCGTATGAAGCTCGATCCCCGGGCGGGGCAACCCCCTACGGCGTCCATGCTGGTGAACGTGCCGCGGCTGATCACCGCCTACTATACCCGACGACCGGATGTGTCGGTGCCCGAGCAACGCGTCACGTTCGGCACGTCCGGCCATCGGGGCTCGGCGTTCGACCTCTCCTTCAACGAAAACCACATACTCTGCATCACCCAGGCCATCTGCGACTACCGGCGCCAGCAGGCCATCTCGGGTCCTCTCTTCCTCGGGGCCGACACTCACGCATTGTCCGACTCGGCCTGGGCCAGCGCTCTCGAAGTGCTCGCAGCCAACGGGGTAGACGTGATGATCGACGGGAGCGGAGGCTATACCCCGACGCCTGCGGTTTCCCATGCGATCCTCACCCATAATCGCGCCCGCCCGCCCGCTCTTGCCGATGGAATCGTCATCACGCCGTCCCACAATCCGCCGCGCGACGGGGGCTTCAAGTACAACCCACCCCACGGCGGTCCCGCCGATACTCAGGTTACCAGCTGGATGGAGAACCGTGCCAACGAGCTGCTCGCGGACGAGCTGCGAGAAGTGAGGCGGATCCCCTTCGACCGGGCCCGTCGGGCCGTCACGACTCGGAGCTACGACTTCATGAACTCGTACGTCGGCGATTTAGCCAACGTCGTCGTGCTGGAGGCGTTGCCCTCCGCGGGCCTGAGGCTCGGCGTTGATCCCATGGGAGGCGCCGGAGTCGAGTACTGGGGAGCGATCGCGGAGCGCCACCATGTTCCTATCACCGTCGTGAGCGACGAGGTGGACCCCACTTTCCGCTTCATGACGCTGGACTGGGACGGCAAGATTCGGATGGATTGCTCTTCCCCCTATGCGATGCAGCGCCTGGTAGGCATCAAGAACCGGTTCGATGTCGCCTGGGCCTGCGACCCCGACCACGACCGTCACGGGATCGTTACCAGCAGAGCCGGTCTGCTGAACCCCAATCATTATCTGGCTGCCGCTGTGGGGTACCTCTGTACCCACCGATCTGAGTGGCAGGCGGAGGCAGGGGTCGGCAAAACGGTGGTTAGTACCAGCATGATTGACCGGGTCGCTACGAAGCTCCGACGACCGTTGCGGGAAGTCCCGGTCGGGTTCAAATGGTTCGTGGACGGCCTGATCGACGGGTCGCTGGGGTTCGCCGGCGAGGAGAGCGCGGGCGCATCGCTCCTTCGGCGGGACGGTACCGTCTGGACCACAGACAAGGACGGCATCGTGCTCGGCCTTCTCGCCGCGGAGATGACGGCGGTGACGGGCCGCGATCCGGGCGACCTCTATCACGATCTAACGGAGGAGTTCGGCGACTTCGCCTATGAGCGGATCGACGCGCCCGCTACACCAGAGCAGAAGGCTGCGCTGTTGCGGCTATCGCCGGACCAGATCACCGCTCCGACCATCGCGGGCGACCGGATCATCAGTCGCTTGATCAAAGCGCCGGGCAACGGGGCCCCCATCGGCGGCCTGAAGGTGGTCATGGAGAATGGGTGGTTTGCCGCTCGGCCATCCGGCACCGAGGAGGTCTACAAACTCTACGCCGAGAGCTATACCGGCAGGGACCACCTGAAACGGATTCAGGAGGAGGCACAGGCTATCATCGGGAAGGCATTGAGAGGAGGGCGCTAGCTGCCTCGTCCACCATCCAAGTGAGCCGGCCCTGAGCCGGGAGAATGGCCTGGGCCGGGAGCCGATCTGGCGTAAACGATCCCTCGACCACTTGCCGAAGCCGAGCCGCCTTGCCGGCGCCAGAGATCATGAAAGTGACGTCGTGGGCGAGGTTGAGGATCGCCGGCGTGAGCGTGACGCGCCAGAGCTTTTTGTCAGGGGCCATCGCCGCCACGACCCAACGCGTGGTCTCGTGGACCGCGGGTTGGCCTGGGAAGAGTGATGCAGTGTGGCCGTCCTCGCCCAGGCCAAGCAGGACAAGATCCAGACTGTTTGTCATCCTGAGGGAAGCGAGGGATCTCTCAATAGTCGCGCGTGGTCCGAGGGATTCTTCGCTTCGCTCAGAATGACAGCCTAACAGTGAGCGCAGCTCCGCCTCATAATCGGCCGCGGCGCGTTCGGGCTCATCCTCTCCCCGAATCCGGTGCACGTTCTCCGCCGGAATCGGCACCCGGTCCAGCAGCGACTCCTTGGCCATCCGATAGTTGCTTCGGGGATCGTCCGGGGGCACGCAGCGCTCGTCACCCCAGAGGACGTGGGTTCGTTGCCAGTTGACTCGATCAGCCAAGTCCCGAGTCGCGAGTCGCGAGTAGGCGGCCCGAGGAGTGGATCCCCCGCTGAGCGCGAGTGTGAAGCGCCCGGAAGCGTTGATGGCCTCCTGCCCGCAGGCGACGACGTGCCGAGCCACGGCGTCGGCCAGCAGCTCTGAGGTGGAAAAGACCTGGATCATGAGAAGCCAGCATTAGGGAATTCCTCACCAGAGCAGGGCGAGGGATCCCTCGTTGCCTCGGGATGAAGCGGTGTCGGGGTCATCGAGTCCGGTGTTCGACTCCCGCCGGGCCGGCGACGATCACATCGGTCGCGAGCTCCAGGAATAGCCCGTGGCCCACCACGCCGGCCCGGGCCTGCAGCTGAGTCGCCAGCTCCTCCGGCTGCTCGATGGGACCGGTGACGCAGTCGAGGATGAAGTTCCCCTGATCGGTGCAGACGGGAGAGCCGTCCAATGCCATGCGGAACCCGACCTGGGCCTGAGGTATGAGGCGCTTGAGATACTCGACCTGGTAGCGCGATCCGAAGGAAATCACCTCGACCGGTAGCGCACTCCGGGTGCCCAGAACCGGCGACAACTTGGTGTGGTCGGCTACGATTACGACGCGGCGGCTGGTCTGAGCTACGATCTTCTCCCGCAGGAGGGCACCACCCCGGCCCTTGATGAGATTCAGGTCGGGGTCGATCTCGTCCGCGCCGTCGATGGTGATGTCGGTCGGCATCACCCGTGACTCCTCCAGCAGCGGAATCCCCAGCCGCACCGCCTCGGCGGCGGTCGCCAGCGAGGTCGCCACCCCCTCGATGTCCTCCAGTCGGCCGGCTCGGAGCAGCGCGCCGATTCGTCGGATGGCGTAGGTGGCGGTCTCGCCGGTGCCGAGCCCAACCAGCATCCCGGACTCGACCAGCTCCACCGCCTTCTCGGCCGCAAGCTGCTTGTAGTGATCCTGTTGAGTCACGAGGACACTTTCAGGCTCCGCAACTGCTTCAACACGGAGAAGAACCTAGTGAGGGGATCGCCGCCTGGAGGCGGCCACCTGCTCTCGCGCCGCCGCGACGACGTGCTCCGGCTCGAACCCGAAGTGCTCGGCGACCACCTTCATCGGCGCCGACAGACCGAAGGAGCGCATCCCCAGGATCGCGCCTTTAGGGCCGGTAAATCTGGCCCAGCCGAAGGTCGATGCGGCTTCGATCGAGACCCGGGCCTCGACTTCCGGCGGCAACACGCTGTCGCGATACTCTTCCGGCTGCTCCTCGAAGATCTCCCAGCACGGCATGCTTACCACTCGCGCGCCGATTCCCTCGGACTCGAGCTGCTCGCGGGCCGCCAGGCAGAGCGTCACCTCGCTCCCCGTCGCCATGAGCAGCACGTCGGGCTTTCCCGAGGCGGCCTCCGCCAGGACGTACGCTCCTCGGGCGACTCCGCTCGCCGGCGCGAGCTTGCTGCGGTCGAAAACCGGAAGCGCCTGGCGGGAGAGCACCAGACAGACCGGCCGGTCCTTGATCCCCATGATCACCCGCCAGCTCTCGACCACCTCGTTGGCGTCGGCCGGCCGGAGCACGATCATCCCCGGCATGGCGCGGAGCGACGCCAGGTGCTCGATCGGCTGATGGGTGGGGCCGTCCTCGCCCAGATTGATGGAGTCATGAGTCCAGATGAAGATCGACGGCACCTCCATGAGCGCGCCGATCCGGAGGGCGCCGCGGCAGTAGTCGCTGAACACCAGGAAGCTCGATCCGTACGGTCTCAATCCTGATAGCGCCATGCCGTTCACGAAGGCGCACATGGCGTGCTCCCGCACGCCGAAATGAAAGTTGCGCCCGCTATAATCTCCGCCGTGACCGGGAGCCTGGAATTCGCCCGCGCCCTCGAAGGTGAGGAGCGTCTTGGTCGAGGGCCACAAATCCGCCGACCCGCCCAGTAACCAGGGAACCCGTTTCGCGATCGCGTTCTGCGCCTTGGCCGAAGCATCGCGGCCCGCGACGCCCTTGGGATCGGCCTGAAACACGGGGAGATCCTTTTCCCACTCCGGAGGCATCGTGTGCTCCGGCAGGCAGCCTACTTGCACTCCCTTATCGGCGAACCTCTTCTGATATGCCGTCACCAGCTTGGTCCACTCCGCGCGCAGATCCGCGCCGCGGCGGCCGAGGTGGGCCTGGAAGTGCTCCCGCACTCCGTCCGGGACCAGGAAGTGGGCGTCTGGGTCCCAGCCATAGAACTCCTTTGCCAGGCGGACCTCATCCGGACCGAGCGGCTCGCCGTGGGCCTCCTTGGTGTCCTGCCGGTGGGGCGCGCCGTAGCCGATGTGACTGTCCACGATGATCAGGGTCGGCCGATCGCGCGTAGCCAGGAAGGTGTCGAACGCGCGGGTGAGCATCTCCAGATCGTTGGCGTCACCCACCCGGGTCACGTTCCAGCCGTAGGCCAGGAACCGAGTAGCGACGTCTTCGGTGAAGGTGACATCGGTCGACCCCTCGATGCTGATCCGGTTGTTGTCGTAGATCCAGCAGAGGTTGGAGAGCCGAAGATGTCCCGCCAGTGAGGCCGCCTCCGAGCCGACGCCCTCCATCATGTCCCCGTCGCCGCAGAAGACCCACACGTTGTAGTCGAACAGCTCGAAGCCGGGACGATTATAGGTGGCGCCGAGCCAGCGGCCCGCCGCCGCCATGCCGACGCTCATCGCCACACCCTGCCCCAGCGGGCCGGTGGTCGCCTCCACGCCGGAGGTCCAGCCGTACTCGGGATGGCCGGGACAGCGGCTCCCGGCCTGGCGAAAGTTCTTGATGTCGTCCAGCGTCACCGCCAATCGTCCTTGACCCACTTCCTCGTACGATTGGTTGACCGCCTTTACTCCGGTCAGGTGCAGCAGGCTGTAGAGCAGCATCGAGGCGTGGCCGTTGGACAGCACGAACCGGTCGCGATTGGGCCAGCGGGGATCCTCCGGATCGTACCGGAGAAAACGCTGCCACAGAGTGTACGCCGCCGGCGCCAGCGCCATCGGCGTTCCCGGATGACCGGACTTGGCCGCCTGGACCGCATCCATGGAAAGCGTGCGTATGGTGTTGATGCAGAGCCGATCCAGATCCGCCCAATCCATGGTGCCTGCGCCGCTTTCCGGCGCGGTTCGAGTCGAGGTCATGACGCTGCCAGTGCCTCCGACTTGGCCGCGATCCGCTCCAGCAGCGCGTTCCACGACTTGACGAACGCCTCGGCGCCTTCCCGCTGCAGCTGTTCCGCGAGCGCGTTCACATCGATTCCCGCACGCTCGAACTCGGCGAGCACCGACTCGGCGTCGCCCCCATCCTCCGGCATGACTCCACGAACCTGGCCGTGATCGGCAAAGGCGAGCAGGGTGGCATCCGGCATGGTGTTGATGGTGTCGGGCGCAGCGAGAGCCTCGATGTACAGCACGTCCGAGGCGTGGGGGTCCTTGGTCCCGGTGCTG
>DASSED010000068.1:0-23924 GCA_035695405.1 Gemmatimonadales bacterium | reverse complement strand
ATTCGCCAGCTAGCCGTGGTGGTCAACAAGATGGATCTGGTGGGTTGGGATCCTGCGGTATACCAGCGGATCGTGAAAGAGTACGGCGCCTTCCTGGATCAGGTGGGTATTCGGCCGGCCTGCTTCATTCCGGTGTCGGCTCGGGGCGGGGCCAACATCGCTATGCCCTCGGAACAGCTGCCCTGGTATGACGGACCCACGGTTCTCGACGCGCTGGATGCATTCCGGAGCGAAGCGGCTCCGATTGATCGGCCGTTTCGGATGCCGGTGCAGGATGTGTACAAGTTCACCAAGCAGGGTGATGATCGCCGGATCGTGTCTGGAACCATCGACTCCGGGGCCGTGCATGTGGGAGACCTGGTCATCTTCTATCCTTCGGGAAAGAAGAGCCGGGTCAAGAGTATCGAGGCCTTCAATCGGCCGGTTCAGACGCGAGCTGAGGCCGGCTCCGCCGTGGGATTTACCTTGCAGGAGCAGATCTATATCACCCGGGGCGAGGTCGCTACGCTGGAGTCCCAGTCGCGTCCGCAAGTGACCACTCGGCTTCGAGTGAGTCTCTTCTGGCTCGGCAAGGAACCGATGGTCAAGCGCAAGGAATATCTCCTCAAACTTGGCACCGCCCGCGTTACCTGCCGGGTCGAAGAGGTCTTGCGGGTGATGGACGCGTCCACGCTGGACGCGACCACCCAGCGCAGTGCGGTCCAGCGGCACGACGTGGCCGAGTGCGTGCTCAAGCTCGATCGCGCCATCGCCTGTGACCTGGCTGACGACATCGCCGCCACCAGCCGCTTCGTCATCGTGGATGACTATGAGATCCGGGGCGGCGGCATCGTCCGCGAGGCCTTGCCCGACCGTCAGACGACCGTGCGCGATCGAGTCATGCTGCGCAATTACAAGTGGGAGCCGAGCATCATCCAGCCGGAGCACCGGGCGGAGAAATACAACCAAAAGGCCGCGTTGATTCTGGTCACCGGAGCCGAGGAGACCGAGCGCAAAGGATTGGCCAAGGCGCTCGAAGGCAAACTGTTCGAAGACGGAAAAGTGGTCTACTTCCTCGGGATCGGCAGTGTGCTCTACGGGGTCGACGCCGATATCGAACGCAAGCCCGAGAATCGGTTGGAGCACATGCGCCGGTTGGCTGAAGTGGCCAACCTGATGCTCGATGCGGGGATCATCCTGGTTGTCGCCGCGGCGGAGCTGACCCAGGATGATCTCGAGGTCATCAAGACCGCGGTACAGCCGGACTGGATCGAAACCATCTGGGCCGGAGAAACCATTACCACGGACATCGCCTGGGATCTCCACTTGCCGGACGGAGGCTCGCCCGAATCCGTGGACCAGCTGAAGGCGCACCTCCAGGACAAGGGAATCATCTTCCGCCCATGGTAGCTCCTGAGCTTCGGTCCGCCGTGCTCGCGCTCGCTCGCGAGGCCGGTCGCGCGACCATGACCTATTACAACGGCAACGGCGCTGCCGAGGTGCGGGAGAAGGACGACCGGAGCCCGGTGACCCTGGCTGACGAAGTGGCCCACGATATCCTGGTCAGCGGGCTTCACCGAATCGATCCCGACACGCCGGTGATATCCGAGGAGTCGCAGGCAGCCGGGTTCGAGACCCGGCGACACTGGCGCCGCTTTTGGCTGGTGGACCCGTTGGACGGCACCAAGGAGTTCATCAAGAAGCGAGCGGAGTTTACGGTCAACGTGGCTCTGATCGAGAATGGAGAGCCCGTGTTTGGCGTGGTGCTCGCGCCGGCGCTCGACCTGCTCTATTGGGCGGAAAAGGGTTCAGGGGCATGGCGGGAAGCGCAGGACGGTTCGGTTGAGCGCATCTATTCCACGGCGCAGACTCCCGGTGAGCCGCTCACCGTGGTGGAGAGTCTTTCTCATCCTTCGGCTGAGCTCGAAGACTATCTCCGAACCATCCCCGTAGCCCGGCGGGTCAAGGCCGGAAGCTCGCTCAAGTTTTGCTGGGTCGCCGAAGGTCGGGCCGATATTTATCCCCGGCTGGGTCCGACCATGGAATGGGACGTAGCCGCGGGCGACTGCATCTATCGCCAGTCCGGCCGGGAGGGTGAGCGGACCTCTCCCCTCACGTACAACAAGCCGGACCTTCGAAACCCCAGCTTCGTCATCGGCCTCTGATCGAGAGCGTGGAAGCGATGTCGCCCTCCCCTCGGATCGCCCCGGGTGTCACTGATGCCCAGTCTCCCCACCGGGGAACTGGCTCATCCGCGCTGGTGTTATGGTTCACCGGCCTTTCCGGGTCGGGGAAGAGCACGATTGCCACCCGGGTGCATCAGCAGCTGGTAGGGCGGGGGGTGGACGTCGAGTACATCGACGGTGACGCGCTGCGTGAGGTCTTCCCCAACACGGGCTTTACCCGGGCGGAACGAGAGGAGCACCTGCGCCGCACCGGATATATGGCTAGCCGCTTGGCGGCACACGGAGTGGCCGTGGTGGCGTCATTCGTGTCCCCCTATCGGGAGTCGCGAAACTTCATTCGAGGACTGTGTCCCAATTTCGGTGAGATCTACGTAGCCACGCCGCTGGAAGAGTGTGAGCGCCGCGATGTCAAAGGACTCTACGCCAGGGCGCGACGAGGCGAGCTGCGGAACTTTACGGGATTGGACGACCCGTACGAGCCCCCGGATCACCCCGAGCTGACGCTTGATACCCGGATGCTCACGGTCGAGCAATGTGTGGCCAAAGTACTCGATCTGTTCGAGGATCAACTCTAAGGAAACGCGGCATGGATCATCTGGATCAGTTGGAGAACCGGGGCGTTCACATTCTCCGGGAAGCGTACGCTAACTTTAAGAACCTGGGGATGCTCTGGTCGATCGGAAAGGACAGCACTGTCCTCCTCTGGTTGGCCCGGAAAGCCTTCTTTGGCCATGTGCCCATCCCTTTGATTCACATCGATACTTCATTCAAGATTCCGGAGATGATCGAGTACCGGGATCGGTTGGCCCTGGAATGGAACCTGACGATGATCTATGGCCAGAATCGTCAGGCGCTGGACGAGAAGCGAACGTTTCCCCACGGTGCCATCGACCGGATCGCCTGCTGCAAGGCGCTCAAGACCGACGCGCTGAAACACACGCTCAGTGGAGAGTGGCCCCGCTATCGGCTCAATCACGCCAAGAAGGTGTACGAGCTGGACCGGAACACCGAGCCGTTTACCGGTGTCATCGTCGGCGCCCGGGCGGACGAAGAGGGGAGCCGCTCCAAGGAGCGCTATTTCTCACCCAGAACTGCGCAGTCACAGTGGGACGTGGGCGATCAGCCGCCCGAGTTCTGGAATCAGTACAAGACGGATTTCGCGCCCGGCACCCATCTGCGGATTCACCCGCTGCTCGACTGGACCGAGCTGAATATCTGGGAGTACATCCGCCGGGAGAACATTCCCACCGTCTCCCTGTACTACAATCAAGGCACCGGAAAGCGCTTCCGCTCGCTGGGCTGCTACACCTGCACCAATCCGGTGGAATCCGATGCCCGGAACGTGGACGACATCATCGTCGAGCTGCAGTCCGGAAAGTTTGCCAACATCGCGGAGCGCTCCGGACGGGCCCAGGACAAAGAAGGCGGTGGCGGGTTGGAAACGCTCCGGCGTGACGGTTACATGTAAACGGAGGAGTTCGCGGGGGTATCGAGTATACTTCGGGTGTCTCTACCGACCCCAGCGCATGCTCTCGAGAAAGGCCAAGTACGCCATCAAAGCCCTACTCGCCCTCGCCGACTGCGAGGGCGATGAGCCGATGCGTATCGCCGATCTCGCCCGAGCCGAACAGATCCCCCCGAAGTTTCTCGAGCTGATCCTGCTGGGTCTCAAGAACAACGGCATACTCCAGAGTCGCAAGGGCAAAGGCGGGGGGTACCGCTTGGCCCGTGATCCTTCCCAGATCTATCTGGGTCAGATCGTGAGAATGTTCGACGGGCCGTTGGCACCGGTGCCCTGCGCCAGCCAGACCGCCTATGTGCCCTGTGCCGACTGCCGGGATGAGGCAGTCTGCGGGGTCCGGCTGGCGATGAAAGAGGTGAGGGACGCCACCGCAAAAATTCTGGATGGTACCAGCCTGGCGTCCCTCCGCCAGAAAGTTGACCGAAGCACCCCACCTGTTGCCGCATCGTAGCCACGTCCAACCGGTTTAACCCCGCCCCACCCCAGTCCCGGCTGGCATGTAGATTGCCTATTTACTCTATCGGACAAGTAGAGTATATACGGCGCATGATCACCAGACCTGAGTCGCCGGCCACTGCTGCCGGCCACGAAAACACGCTTCCCTTGCCTCCTGAGCTGCTCCAGGCCTTGAGCTTGGCGCTCCGCTCGATTCGGTATGGCACCGTGGAACTGGTCATTCACGACGGTCGAGTAGTTCAGCTGGAAAAACGAGAGAAAGTTCGTGTCATATAGAGCGTTAGGGACCACGGGCGAGCGCAGTTGGAGCCTGGGTGCGGTGATGCCCGCATCCCTTCATAGGACCGACCGGACCACCGGAAGTCCGTCAACTTCGAGAACGAGGGAGATGGAAGTATGGCAGGTATCCGGTACCGGGTCCTGGGACTCGCTCTGGCCGGGGCAACTGTTGCGGTCGCGCCACGAATTGCAGCCCAACAGGAAGAACAGCAGGACACCTCGTTGGAGGCTCGGGTGAACCAGCTCGATCAGCAGGTTCGGATCCTCCAGCGACTCCGAGAATTGGCCGCGGACAGCGCATCTGCTGCGGCTAAGGACAAGGTGAGCGCCACCGCCAGCAGCAAGGATGGGTTCTCGATCAAGTCGGCTGACGGGAAGTATGCCGTACGCCTCAAAGGGCTAGTGCAAGCGGACGCTCGGTTCTTCCTGAGTGACAGCGCCTTTCCGGTGACCAACTCCTTCTTTCTGCGTCGGGCTCGTCCGATTCTCGAGGCGACAGTCGGCAAGTATCTGGAGTTCCGGCTTATGCCCGACTTCGGGCAGGGCACGACCGTACTCTTCGACGCCTACGCCGACGTGAAAGTCGCGCCCCAATTCGCGATTCGGGCCGGGAAGTTCAAGGTCCCGGTTGATCTCGAGCGCTTGCAATCGGCGAGTGATATCGTCTTCGCGGAACGGGCCCTGGCGACCAACCTGGCCCCCAACCGGGACGTGGGGCTCCAGCTCTCGGGAGATCTGGATAGCGGTCTGGTGGCCTGGCAGGCGGGTGTGTTCAACGGGCTACCGGATCTCGGCAACGGCGACAACGACGTCAGCGACGCCAAGGATTTCGCGGGCCGGGTATTCCTGCAGCCGTTCAAGACCGGATCGCTCAAGGGTCTCGGGGTTGGCGTGGCGGGGAGTACCGGACTGGAGCGAGGAACCCCGTCAGCTCCGGCGCTCGCGAGCTATCGCACCACAGGACAGCAAACCTGGTTCCGGTATACCAGCAGCACTACGGTCACGGCCAACAACGTGTTCGCCGACGGGCGCCGCGAGCGGCTTGCTCCCCAGGCCTACTTCTATACCGGGCCGCTCGGGCTTCACGGCGAATACATCCAGTCCTGGCAGTCGGTGAGCAAGGTGGGCGCCCCGACGGCCAAGCTCAAACACACGGCTTGGCAGGCGACCGGCTCGTTCTTTCTCACCGGAGAAAAGAACTCCTGGAAGAGTGCCGCGCCCAAGACGCCGTTCGATCCCAAGGCCGGCACGTTCGGGGCGGTGGAGCTGGCAGCGCGGTACAGCGAGCTCAGCATCGACGACGCGACCTTCCCGACCTACGCCAGCCCGACCACGAACCCCAGCAAGGCGAAGGCGTACGGCGTGGGTATCAATTGGTATCTCGCACGCGCTATCAAGGTCGTGGTGGACTACGAGCACACGACCTTCACTGGCGGCACTGCGACGGGCGATCGGGAGCCCGAGAACTTCGTGGTCACCCGGATCCAGCACTCATTCTGATGCCGATATCAACGAGAGGCAGCCTGAAGACTATGCCGAGTCGATTCGCCCTTTTCATTAGCAGTGCCATGCTGGCGCTGGCATACGCCGCCGGCGCCCCGGCGCAGAGCGCACCGAAGCCGGTCACCCTGCTCAACGTGTCGTATGATCCCACCCGGGAGCTGTACGAGGACTTCAACCAGCAGTTCGCCGCGTACTGGAAGAATAAGACCGGGCAGGAGGTAACGATCCGGCAGTCGCACGGTGGCTCGGGCAAACAGGCGCGCTCGGTAATCGATGGCCTGCAGGCCGACGTTGTCACCCTCGCGTTGGCGTATGACATCGATCAGATCTCGGAGAAGGGCGGTCTGTTGCCGGCTGATTGGCAGAAGCGACTTCCCGACAACAGTTCGCCCTATACCTCGACCATCGTACTGCTGGTCCGGAAAGGGAATCCCAAGCACATCCAGGATTGGGGCGATCTGGCCAAACCTGGCGTCACCGTGGTAACCCCCAACCCCAAGACTTCCGGCGGTGCCCGCTGGAACTATCTGGCGGCCTGGGCCTGGGCCCTACAGCAGCCAGGCGGCACAGAGGCGACTGCTCGGGATTTCGTGACCAAGCTCTACAGGAATGTGCCGGTGCTCGACGCCGGTGCTCGCGGCTCCACTACGACCTTCGTGGAGCGGGGCATAGGCGACGTACTCATTGCCTGGGAAAACGAAGCCCTGCTCGCGATCAAGGAGTTGGGCCCGGGCAAGTTCGAGGTAGTCGCCCCATCGCTCAGCATCCTCGCCGAGCCGCCGGTGGCGCTGGTCGACAAGTACGCGGGCAAGCACGGTACCAAGGAGGTAGCCCAGGCATATCTGCAATACCTCTACACCGATGCCGGCCAGGAGGTCGCGGCCAAGCACTTCTACCGGCCGCGCTCCGCAGCCCTCGCCGCTAAGTACGCGGCGCAGTTTCCCAAGCTCAAGCTGATCACGGTGGATGGGGTCTTCGGCGGCTGGAAAAAGGCGCAAACCACCCATTTCGCCGATGGAGGCGTGTTCGACCAGATCTACCAGCCCGGGCGTTAGCCCGGGCTGCCAGTCTACCCCTACGAAGGGATGGCGATGCAGCACTCGTCCCGTGGCGTGCTTCCCGGTTTCGGCCTGTCCTTGGGCATCACCTGCACCTATCTGAGCCTGATGGTGCTGCTCCCCTTGGCCACGGTTTTCACCCGAACCGCGGACCTCACCTGGACCGAGTTCTGGGGCACCGTGACCAATCCGCGGGTTTTGGCGTCATACCGAGTTACCTTCGGCGCTTCGTTCATAGCAGCCGTGATCAACACGGTGTTCGGCTTGCTGGTCGCCTGGGTACTGGCTCGGTACCAATTTCCCGGCCGGCGGGTGATCGATGCCATCGTTGACCTGCCGTTCGCCTTGCCCACGGCAGTCGCCGGCATTGCTCTCACGACGCTCTACGCGACGAACGGCTGGATCGGACGCTATCTCGACCCGTTGGGGATCAAGGTCTCCTACACCTGGTTGGGGATCACTGTGGCGTTGATCTTCATCGGCCTTCCCTTTGTGGTCCGCACGGTGCAGCCGGTGCTGGACGATCTCGAGGTCGAAGTCGAGGAGGCCGCGGCAAGCCTGGGTGCGCACCGAGGGCAGACCTTCACCCGCATCATCATCCCAACGGTGGCACCTGCGCTGCTGACCGGATTCGCGCTTGCGTTCGCTCGTGCCATCGGAGAGTACGGTTCGGTGGTCTTCATCTCGGGCAATATGCCGATGAAGACCGAGATCGTGCCGCTGCTCATTATCACGAAGCTGGAGCAATACGACTACGCCGGAGCCACGGCCGTCGCGTTGGTGATGTTGGTGGTCTCGTTCGCGTTGCTCCTCACGATCAACTTGCTGCAATGGGCGGCTCGACGCCGCGCCGCGATCTAACCGATGGCCACCACCGCCGTTTACCGTCCCGCGGCGAGCGCTCCCCGGGCCGTGACTCGGGCCACCGGCGAGGCGCGCGTGGTCCGCTGGGCCCTGACCACCATCGCGCTGGTGTTTCTGCTCTTTACCCTGGTGCTTCCACTGGCGCTGGTCTTCACCGAGGCGCTCTCCAAGGGATTCGCGGCGTATTGGGCAGCAATCACCGAGCCCGACGCGCTCAGCGCAGCCAAGCTGACCCTGCTGATTGCCGCCATCGTCGTCCCGGTAAACCTGGTGTTCGGCATCGCCGCCGCCTGGGCCATCTCGAAATTCGAATTTCCCGGGAAAAATCTGTTGGTCACACTTATCGACCTGCCGTTCGCGGTATCCCCAGTCATCTCGGGGATGATCTTCGTGCTGCTGTTCGGCAGCCACGGATGGATCGGTCCCTGGCTCGTCGATCACGACATCAAGATCATCTTTGCCGTGCCGGGGATGGTGCTGGCGACCACCTTCATCACCGCCCCGTTCATCGCGCGGGAGCTGATTCCATTGATGCAGGAGCAGGGCACCGAGGAGGAAGAAGCTGCGATCGTGCTGGGGGCCGGTGGGTGGCAAACCTTCTGGCGGGTCACGCTCCCCAACATCAAATGGGGTCTCCTGTATGGACTGATTCTTTGCAATGCGCGGGCAATGGGGGAGTTCGGTGCCGTCTCGGTGGTGTCGGGACATATCAGGGGCGAGACCAACACGCTCCCACTCCACGTCGAGATCCTCTATAACGAGTACGCTTTTGCGGCGAGCTTCGCGGTGGCCTCGCTCCTCACGTTTCTCGCCATGGTAACGCTGATCCTCAAGACCCTGGTGGAATGGCAGCAGCGCCGAGCTACGGCCGATCGAGCTGTGGCGGACGGTACCTCCGAAAGGATGGCGGCATGAGCATCGCAGTTCGCAACTTGCGGAAGACATTCGGTAACTTCGTCGCCCTCGATGGCGTGAGTCTCGACGTCCCCGGAGGCGAGCTGGTCGCCCTACTCGGACCTTCCGGCTCGGGCAAGACGACGCTGCTCCGGATCATCGCGGGACTCGAGCCGGCCGACCAAGGCAGCATCTACTTTCACGGCGAAGATGCCACCGGGCAGCCGGTGCGCGAACGTCAAGTCGGATTCGTGTTTCAGCACTACGCCCTGTTTCGCCACATGAGCGTCTTCGAAAACGTCGCGTTCGGCCTGCGGGTCCGGCCTCGGCACATTCGACCTGGGGAAGCCGAGATCCGCGAAACCGTCATGGGTCTCCTGAGCCTGGTGCAGCTCGATGTGCTGGCTCAACGGCGTCCCTCCGAGCTTTCCGGTGGGCAGCGGCAGCGGGTGGCCCTGGCCCGGGCGCTAGCGGTCAAGCCCAAGGTCCTCCTGCTGGACGAGCCGTTCGGAGCCCTCGATGCGAAGGTCCGCAAGGAGCTGCGTCGGTGGCTGCGCCGGCTGCACGAGGAGGTGCACGTCACCAGCGTCTTCGTTACCCACGATCAGGAAGAGGCGCTGGAGGTTTCGGATCGCGTAGTCATCATGAACGAGGGCAGGGTGGAGCAGAATGGGACTCCGGAGGAGGTCTACGACCATCCCGCCACCCCCTTCGTCTTCGGGTTCCTGGGCGACGTCAACCTATTCCACGGTCGGATTCACCAAGGCCGGGTGAGCATCGGCCACACGGAATTCGACGCCCCGGAGTGGGCCGACGCACCGGAACAGGAGGGCGTGGCGTACGTGCGCACCTACGATGTCGCGCTGGTGCCGTCGGGCAGCGCATCGTCCCTGGAAGCAACGGTTCGCCACATCCGTGCCTTCGGGCCGGTGGTTCGGCTGGAGCTGGATTTAGTGGGTAGCGAAGGGACCATCGAAGCGCACATTCCGCGTTGGCAGTACGACGAGCTTGGCCTTACCAAGGGGCAAAGGCTTTATGTATCGCCCACCAATGTACGGGTCTTTGCCCAGCCCGGCTGATGCTACATTCCATGATTCCGATGACTGAGAGTCGGCTCGAGATCCCGATCGCCCGCAAGCTGGTCCACGACCCGGCAGGCCTCAACACCGCCACCTGGCCGCTGCCCCCGGATCAGCTCATCACGCCCGCCGAACAGTTCTTCACCCGAAGCCACGCCCCGGTTCCGGAGATCGACGTCGATAGCTGGCGACTCGTGGTGGATGGTCTGGTGGAGCGCCCTAGCAGCTTCTCATTGGGCGATCTCGCTCGAGAGTTCCCCCTGGTCCACATCCGGGCGACCCTGGTGTGCGCTGGGTTGAGACGGAATGAGTTCCTCGCTCTCGGTGAGCTGCCGGGGGAACTGCCGTGGGGACCCGAGGCGGTCAGTACCGGTCATTGGTCCGGCTTCCGACTCAGCGACGTCTTGCGAGCCGCAGGTCTGGATCCTTTAGCCAATCATGTGGAGTTTCAGGGACTCGATCAGGTGGAGCGGCAAGGCGAGCAGTTTGGCTTCGGCGGATCCATCACCCGAGCGAAGGCGCTTTCGCCGGAAGTCATCCTGGCCACAAAGCTCAATGGCAAACCGCTCGCCCCCGAGCACGGTTATCCCATGCGGGTGGTGGTTCCTGGCTGGATCGGGGCTCGAAGTGTCAAGTGGCTTGGCCGCATCACCCTCAGGAAATATCCCTCCCCGAACTATTTTCAGAGTCAAGCGTACCGGCTGCAGCCGATCGTCAACCCGGAGAATCCTCGCGACGTCTCCGGGGGCACTGCGCTCACGGAGATTCCTCTCAATGCTGTTATCATCCACCCGGCGCCGGGAGGGGTTCTACCGGCGGGCCGAGTGGAAATGTTTGGTTGGGCAATGGGGTCCGGTGGCCGCGCCGTCACCGGGGTTGAAGTTTCGTGCGACGGAGGACACGACTGGGTTCCTGCCTCGATCACCAGGAACGGCTCTGCCTGGAGCTGGTCACTCTGGAAGGCCTCGGTGGATCTCCCGCCCGGCCGCCACACCCTCATCGTGAGGGCTACCGACGGCGTGGGTGCCCAGCAGCCGTCCAGCGTGAACGACACCTGGAACGTCAAAGGCTACAACAACAACGCCTGGTATCGGACGACGGTGGATCTCGCCTGATTCCAGAGCCGTCGTAATGCTGCCCAACTTCATCGTCATCGGCGCAGCCAAGGCGGGAACTACCGCGCTGTACTGGTACTTGGCCGAGCACCCCGACGTATTCATGAGCCCCAAGAAGGAGACCAACTACTTCGCCTACGGGCGGGACGGCCAGGGCCGGCTGCTCTACGGTGATCCCGAGTACCATCAATTTCCGGTGCAGTCGCTGAGCGAGTACGAGCAGCTATTCGAGCGTGCCGCAGGGGCACTCGCCGTGGGCGAGGCCTCACCCATCTATCTCGAGGCTCCCCAGACGGCGACCCGAATTCGGGAAATGCTGCCCCAGGCGCGGCTGATCTGCAGCCTTCGCCATCCGGTCGACCGGGCGTATTCGGATTATCAGATGGACCTTCGTCGCCGGGGCCGCCAGCTGAATCCAGCTCAGGATCTCACGCCCGGGTCCTCTTGGGCCCGGCCCGACTCCCGGTGGATGCAGATCGGCCGGTACTATCAGCCGTTGAAGCGCTATTTCGATCGCTTCCCCCGCGAACAGATCCATGTGTTTCTCTTCGACGACCTGAAACGCGATCCGGTCAAAACAGTGCAGGGGATCTACCGGTTTCTGGAGGTGGATTCCGATTTCGTGCCGGACTTCGAGGCACCGCACAATCAGGGGGGAATGCCCGCCAATCAGATGCTGGAGGGCGTCTTCTCCAATGAACGGCTGAGATCGGCCGTGTGGCCCCTGGTGCCGAAACGAGCCGCCAACTGGATCAGGCGGCTTCGCTCCAGGAACCTGCGCCCCGCACCACCGCTCCCCCCGGATCTCCGGCGGGAGCTGACCGGCGAACTACGTGACGATATTCTCCAGACCTCGGAGTTGATCGGTCGCAGCCTCGATCACTGGTTTCGCTGATTCAATATTACTGCCAGTGGCTCAGGTCCCGATCCAGGATCTGCGACAGCAGGGCCACTTCACCCCGATAGGTCGCGACCAGCTCGGCCCGGAACGCCGGAGACAACGGTGGCCGGTGCTCCTTTACCGTGTTGAGCGAGACGATCTTTTTCTTCGCCGTCGCCAATCCCTCGGCACCAGGCAACTGTTTCATTCGCCGGAAGACCCGGTGCAGCAACGGCGGTGGCTTGCGGGAGAAATCTCTCAGCCATGCGATCTTGGCTCGCTTGTTCTCGTTGATCCGGGGAAAGTCGGTGCGTCCATCGTGAGGAATCTCCAGAAACTGGATTACCTCATCGTAAATCCGCTGGGGATCAGCGGCAAAATCGTCGAACAGGATGAATTTCACCTGGCTCTGCGGAAAGATGGCGAGCAACCGCTGGGCTTGCGAGCCGAGCTGTCCGATCTGGTGATATTGGATCAGGCGGGGCGACCGGATCATGGGCGGGATGGATATGCCCCGCTCACGATCGCCTTGGAGACGCCAGGCAGTTTCGAAGTCGGTCTCGTTCTCTTCCGACACGAACAGCAGCTGCGAGTGAAGCGAGTACAGCATGTCCACCGGATTGCGAAACATGGCGATCAGCTTCGCACCGGGGTCGAAGTCGTGAATATTGCCGATCGCGACCGAGGAGCGCAGATAGTAAACCGACGCTTCACCTCGTCTCAGATGCTGCTCGGTCGAGGCCGCAAACATCGCCTCGTAGTCACGCAGCGTCTTGATCCGAGGATAGTTGCCCAAATCCTTGGCAAAGAAATGAGGCTCCTTTACGTTCGGAAAGAAAATGTTGGGGTGAGTGCGCAGGTACTCGTACAGTGCGGTGGTGCCGCACTTGGGCGCGCCTACAATGAAAAAGTTGGGTCTCGCGGCCATGGCGCACTCGTATTGGGGTGAAGCGAAGATCTATTTCGGGACAAACTGACCAATTGTTGCGGTAACGCTACATGAGTGGGGTCGCCCTACGCAAACCCCTTGAAGCCAGGACTGTGACTATCATTCGGGCAACCCGGGCCTTCCCCTCTAAGCTCGGAATCCGAGGGGGCTTACGATACTGCCCTCGAAACCCAGGAAGCTGAAGTGCCGCGCTCGCAGTGCCTTGGAGGGCACGAATCGTGCTCGGGTGGGCGCAGTCATTTCAGCCATGAAGTGCTGACCTGGTGACCTCCAATGCCGGCGACCGCCATCACGGACCCCCTGTGAGCCAACCTTCCGACAATACGCCATCGCGGAAACCCCGCGGTCTGACTCAACGCGCACTTGGCGGAATGCTCTGGACCTTCTCGGGTACGGGCGTGCAGCTGGTGATTCAGCTGGGTGTGATGATGGCGCTGGGTCGTCTGGTGACACCGACTGAGTTTGGTTTGTTCGGCGCTGCCGCCGTCGTGGTTTCCTTATCTCAGATCGTTTCGCAGATCGGTGTCGGCCCCGCGATCATTCAGCGGCGGGAGTTGCGGCCGGACCACGTGAGGGTCGCGATCACCCTCTCGTGTTCGCTGGGATTCGTGCTGGGCGCAATCGTGTGGTACTGGGCTCCCGCGATCGCAAATTTCTATCGGATACCGGAAGTGGAGCCGGTGCTGAGGGGTGTGGCCTTCCTGTTCCCCTTGGACGGCATGAACACGGTTGGCAAGTCACTCCTCAGCCGGGACCTCCGCTTCCGGCTCTTTGTGCAGATCGAGATCCTCGCCTACGTGCTGGGCTACGCCATCGTCGGCATCTCGCTGGCGTGGCTGGGCTACGGCGTCTGGGCCTTGGTCTTCGCCAATTTATCTCAGGTCGCGGTGCGCACCGTCAGCATGTATCTGGCTGTCCGGCATCCATTGAAGCCGAGCCTCAATCGCCGCGCCGGGCGCGATCTGCTTGGCTTCGGGTTCGGTCATTCGCTCGCCCAGGTAGGAACGGTTGTCTCGCAACAGGGCGACAACATGGTTGTCGGGCGCTGGCTCGGGCCGGCCGCCCTCGGCGTCTATGGCCGGGCCTACAATCTGATGGTGAACCCCGCGTCGGCCTTCGGAAAGATCGTCAACCGGGTGCTGTTCCCGGTCATGGCCCAGGTCCAGGATGAGCCCAAGCGCCTGGCCAACGCCTACGAGCGAACTTCCGCCGTCGTAGCCCTCGTCTCTCTCCCGCTCAGCTCGTTTCTCTGGGTGGTGGCTCCCGAGTTCATCCCGGTCATTTTGGGACCCCGCTGGGGGGCGGTGGTACTCCCGTTTCGGATGTTCTCGATCAGCCTCCTGTTTCGGATGGGCAGCAAGATCAGCGATGCATGCACCAAGGCCGCAGGGCAGGTGTACAACCGAGCGCTGATCCAATGGACCTATGCTGCTCTGGTGGTCATCGCCGCCATCATCGGACAACGGTGGGGGTTGGGTGCAGTCGCTGTCGGAGTGTCAGTCGCCATGCTCATCAACTGGCTGATGATGGCGCAACTGGCGCGCAACGTGACTGGCCTCTCCTGGGTGCGTTTCGCTCAGGCGCAGGCCCCCGGAGCTGCGCTGGCTATCATCATCGGCCTGGCGACGGCGTTGGCGGTTCATCCCGCCCGGGCGGCTCATCTGGGGAGCATACCGGTGCTCATCGTCGCCGGGCTCACTGCGACCGGCGTACTGGTGGCGGCCTCCCTGCTCCACGCCGAGCTGTTCCTGGGGCAGCACGCCACCTGGGCCTTCCAGCACGTAAATCAATTCATCCGGAGGCGGTCGCACCGTGTGGCTCGCCGGTCGGGCGTGCCAGAGAGCCTGGCTTCAGCCCGGCAGGCAGACTCGCAGTAATGGTGCTCGAAAGCGTCAAAGGGCCTCTGCGCCGGCTCCGGGCCGATTACTGGGAGCTCACCGCACCACTGAGAGGGCTGCCTTCAGTTCTGATCATCGGGACCCAGAAGGGCGGGACCACGTCGCTCTTCAATTACTTGGCCCAGCACCCCGATGTCTCACCTCCGCTGACCAAGGAAGTCCACTACTTCGACTTCAACTACGTCCGCGGCATCAACTGGTACCGCGGACGTTTCCCGTATGACCGAGTGCTTCGCCGCGGCGCCATGACGCTGGATGCGTCACCGTACTATATGGTCCACCCCCTGGTACCGGAGCGCGCGGCGAAGCTGCTGCCGCAGGTCAAGGTCATCGTGTTGCTCCGGAATCCGGTGGACCGGGCCCTTTCGCACTATAACCACGAGGTTCGCGGCGGCCGGGAGTCGCTCTCCTTCGCCGAGGCGCTGGAGCGCGAGCCGGAGCGCCTGGCGGGCGAAGAGGAGCGGCTCCGGAGCGACCCGAATTACTACAGCTACAATCACCACCGGTATTCGTATACCCGCCGTGGATTGTATGTCGAGCAGCTGCGCCGCTGGGCGGAGCACTATCCCCGCTCGCAGATGCTGGTGCTGCAGAGCGAGCGGCTCTTCGCCGATGCTCCCGGCGTAACCGCGGCAGTGCACCAATTTCTCGGCCTCAGGCCCCAGCCGTTACAGCAAGACCAGCCCTTCGTGCAGCGGAGTTACGATCGCGCGCTTCCGCCCGAGCTCCGGGCCAGATTGTCGTCCTACTTCGAGCCTTACAACCGCGAGCTGTATCGGTGGATGGGTAAGGAATTCGACTGGTCGTGACCGCTGCGACGCCCGGAGCCATTGCATTCTTTCTCCCCTCCCTCAACGGGGGTGGCGCTGAGAGGGTGGTCTTGAACCTGATGCAAGGGATGGTCCAGCGTGATCTGCCGGTGCACCTGGTCGTCGCCACGGCCAAGGGTCCGCTGCTGGACCAACTCCCTCCCGCGGTCCGTCTGGTAGATCTCAAGTCGGGGCGGGTGATTCGAAGCATCCTCCCGCTGACCCGCTATCTCCGGCGCGAGCGCCCGAGAGTGCTGATCTCCTCGATGAACTACGCCAACCTCATCGCGCTCTGGGCCGCCCGACTGGCCGGAGGGCATACTCCGGTGATCGTGACGGTGCACACCACACTCTCGCAGACAAAGCCGCAACAGGCCAGGCTCTCACCGGGAATCTGGGCCGGTTTGTTCCGGACGTTTTATCCCTGGGCTTCGAGTGTGGTGGCCGTGTCACGCGGCGCGGCCGATGATTTCGCGCGCGTCTCAGGCCTGCCCCGGGAGACGATCGAAGCGGTGTACAACCCGGTCATCACACCAGATCTCCTGTCCGGTGCCCGGAAGGGCACCCCTCATCCCTGGTTTCAAGCGGGCGAGCCGCCCGTCTTCCTCGGCGTTGGGCGGCTGACCCGGCAGAAGGACTTCCCGACGCTTATCCGGGCGTTTGCCACTGTTCGTGCTGTACGAAGCTCTCGCCTGATGATCCTGGGGGATGGTGAAGACCGCGCAGCGCTGACCGCTCTCGCCAATGAGCTCGGCGTTGCCGAGGATGTGGCCCTCCCGGGGTTTCAGGACAACGCGGCGGGATATATGGCCCGCTCGGCGGTGTTCGTGCTCTCCTCCGGGTGGGAAGGACTGCCCACCGTGTTGATAGAAGCCCTTGCGACCGGCACGCGAGTCGTGTCCACCGATTGTCCCAGCGGGCCTCGCGAGATTCTTCAGGATGGAAGGCTGGGAGCGCTGGTGCCGGTGGGGGACGTCTCCGCGCTGGCGCAGGCAATGATCAAGGCTCTGGATGAGGTGGCATGCCCGGTGCCTCAGGAAGCGCTGCACCCCTTTACCCGGGATGCGGCGGTGGATCACTATCTCAGCCTGGTCGGGCGGGCCGACGCGCCGCGGGGAGCTCCAGATACGAGCCGATGATCGCATCCCACTCGGGGGGATCGAAGGCGCCAAAGCCGCTGTCCGGGAAAAAGGTCATCTCTCCGAAGATCACCTTTCCCCGGATGAAAAAGAAATCGACCCGGACGAAGGGGATCGATCCGGCCAGTCGCTCCGCCAGCGAGATCATTTCGTCCAGCGCGGCGGGCTTGGCCATATCCTCGACTCGCACCGGGTAGGTGTACGAAAACGGAAGCCGCTCCCACTCAGGAGTGTAGAAGGTCCGCTTGTGGCCGGAGAATCGCTCGGTGTCCACATGAACCAAGCGTACCCGGCCGTTGAAGCAGTAGAGCTTGTAATCGAACAATTCGGTGTCGGGGTCGCCTAGATATTCCACCCCGATGATCCGGGGCGGGATGTTGCGATAGACCGGTTCGCGGCTGCGATCCGAGTATTTGGAGCCCAGCCATTCCTCACACCTGCGGGTTGCGTTTGCCAGGTCAAGTCGGGTTTTGTCCGGAACGATCAGGTTCCAGCCGCTGGCATGCGTCGCCTTGAGGACGAAGCTGTTCGGCAGCCGGTCCCAGTGAATCTCGTCGGCGCGCTGATACACGCCGAGCAGCCGGGGAAGGTGGGCATCCCCGATGCGAGAACGCACATACTCGAGCACCGCGAATTTGTCGGCCAGGTTGGCGTACTCATCCGGCCGGCCGTAGAGCTTGAGCCACTGGAGCTTGGCCGTGAAGGTGCGAGGCTGGGTCCAGCCCAGCGGCCGTCCAAAGGTCAGGAAATAGCGCCAGGAGAGATAGTGCCGATCACTGATGGGGATGACCTTCGAAACCTTGGCCATCAAGTGGGTCGGCGGGATCACCTTGCGGACTCCCCGCTTGATGACGTTGGAGCTCTTGCGGATCAGTTGGGACCAGTCGATCACTGGCTCTCTCCTGAAACGTGCAGTCATAAAGGAATGGGTGAACCAGGGGTGAGCGCCCGGTAAACATAATGAAGCCCAGGATCCTGCTTCTCTCGACCAGTCTGGGATTGGGTGGGGCCGATCGCCAGATCCTCTATCTGGCGCACGCCCTGCTGGAGCACCAGTACGAGGTGAAACTGGTCTCCATGACCGGCCTGGGAGAGATGGGGAGCCGTGCTCTGTCCCAAGGTTTCCCGATCCTCAGCCTGGAGATGCAACGGGGACGAGCTGACTGGGCGTCATTCCAGCGGCTGGTGGGTCTGCTACAGGAGTGGCGGCCGCATGTACTCACCAGCTTCATGTATCACGCCAATCTGTTCGGTCGACTGGCCGGCAAGTGGGCCGGCGTGCCGCTCATCGTGACGTCGATTCGAAGCGAGCGAAACGAGAGTAATACGCGCGATTGGTTGATGCGGCTGACGAACTGGATGGACGACGCGTACACCACGAATTCTCAAGAGGTGGCCGACTCGTTACTCAGACGGGGAATGCTGGCGCGGCGCAAAGTACGAGTCATTCCCAACGGAGTCGATATCGCAGCGCTCACGGCGCCCCCCGAGACTCGATCCCGCCTGCGGGCTCAGTTGGAGGTCGCACCCGAGGAATTCGTCTGGCTTGCGATCGGACGCCTGTTGCCGCAAAAGGATTACCCCACGATGCTCCGGGCCCTGAAGCCGCTGGCCGGGACAGCGCGGCTGTTCATTGCAGGGCGGGGGCCGCTGCTGGACCAGATGAAGGAGCTGGCGCAGCAGCTCGGCATCGGTGCTCGCGTCGGCTTCCTCGGCGTCAGGGACGACATCGCAGCACTCCTTGCCGCCGCCGACGGCTTCGTATTGTCTTCGGCGTGGGAGGGGATGCCGAATGTGGTAATGGAAGCGCTCGCCGCGGCCCGTCCGGTGGTGGCGACCAGCGTCGGAGGGGTCCCCGAATTGGTTCAGCCGGATGTCAGCGGGTGGTTGGCGCCGCCGCGTAATCCCGGCGCTCTGTCCCAGGCCATGGATCGGCTGATGGCTCTCCCGCCGGAGCAACGGCGGGAGATGGGACTGGCGGGGCACCGCCATGTCGCCGCCCACTATGCGCTCGAAACCATGGCCCAGCGCTGGATGACGCTCTATCGGGACCTGCTGCTGCAGCGCGGATTGTCGGTTGCCGAGTCCGTCGTCGCCCCGACCACTTCATCGTAAGCAGGAGCTCGCATGCTTCCCATCGCCTATGCCGCCTACTTGGTGTTCGTCTTCGCGGTGCCCTGGGAAACGGTCATCGTTCTCCCCGGCATGGCGATCGTCACCCGATTGACTGGTGCCATAGCGGCGCTGCTCGCGTTGATGGCGGTGGTGGTACATGGGCGGGCGCGGCGGCCTCAGCCGTTCCACATCTGGGCCGCGTTATTCGTCGTGTGGGTGGCCTGCAATCTGATGTTCTTCAACAATATGTGGACCAAGCTGCCCAACAAATTCCTGACATTCGTGCAGCTGCTGATCGTTCTTTGGATCGCCTGGGAAGTCGCCCCGAGCCGGAAGCATACCCTCGGCGTCATGACGGCCTACATCATGGGCGCCTATATCGCCGCGTTGGACACCATCCTGGTGTACCGCCGCGAAGCGGGCGTGCTGCGCCGGTTCGCCGCCGGCGACGCGGACCCCAACGATTTGGCGATGACACTGGCTCTCGCGCTGCCGATGGCCTGGTACCTGGGGACCACCTACCAGCGACCGGTGCTTCGATGGATGTGCCGCCTGTACATCCCAGTCGCGCTACTCGCCATCGGACTCACCGGGTCTCGTGGCGGTATGGTCGCCAGCATGGTAGGACTGTCGATTATCCCGCTTACCTTGTCCAAGGTTTCTGCCAACAATCGGGCAATCGCCCTGGTCCTGATCCTCTTGTCCGGTGTGGTCGCCGTGAAATACGTGCCCACCACACTGATCCAGCGCTTTGCCAGCACGACCTCGGAAGTTGAGGACGCCCGGCTGGGCGGCCGTTTCAAGCTGTGGGTGGCGGGCGTCAAGGCCTTCACCTACCGCCCGGTCGTGGGCTACGGTCCGGTCAGCTTTAAGCGAGCCATCGACCCGTTCCTCTATCAAGAGAGTCAGGTGGCGCACAACTCCTATCTCTCAGTCCTGGTCGAGGAGGGGCTGGTTGGATTCTTTCTCTTCATGATGATGATCGTGGCGACCTTCTTCTCGGCGATGAAGCTGAGAGGGGGAGACCGACGATTTGCTCTCGTGCTACTGGCCACCATGATGATCACCATGCTGCCGCTCACCTGGGAGGACCGCAAACAGGCATGGGTGGTCATGGCCATGCTGGTGGGGATGGCGCAGTCCCGGATGCTGGCGCGCCCCGTATACCGGCAGCCGATTCCCCGGCCTCGCAATCTTGCCGCGGCCGGGCCAATCGGCCCCGGGCGCGCGGCCCGCACTATGGGGGGGCCCATTCGGAGACCTCCCCGGGACCTGGGGACGTGACGCCCAAAGTCAGTGTGGTGAGCACGGTCTACAACGGTGAGCCTTATTTCGATCGGGCCATTCCCGGCATTCTCGCTCAAACGCTCCAGGACTTCGAGTTCATCCTGGTGGACGATGGATCCACCGATCGCAGCCTGCAGCGGCTCCGTCAGGTGGCGCAGCAGGACGCCCGGATCCGGGTGTACGCGCCCGGCCGACTAGGCGCCGCGGCCGCGTACAACTACGGTGTGTCGCAGGCTCGCAGTGAGTACATCGCGCGGCAGGATTTCGACGACCGCAGCTACCCCGAGCGGCTGCGACTCCAGACGGAGTTCCTGGATGCTCATCCCGACGTAGGTGTCGTCGGCGGGGCGTTCGTGCAGGTCGACGAGATCAGAGGCGAGCGCTTTGAGCGCTCACTACCCACCGAGCACGGGGACATCGTTGCGGCGATGGCCCGCTACATCCCGATTGTGCATACCCTCGCCACGTTCCGCCGCCGAGCCTGGCAGGCCGCCGGAGGATACCCCCCAGTCACCAACCTGATCGACCTTCGATTCTGGATTCGGATCGCCAAGCTGGGGTGGCGCTTCGCCAATGTGCCCCAGGTGGTGGGCGAGCATCACATCCACCAGACCAGTTGGTTCAACAGCTCGTATAAGTATGGCCAACGCCAGCGCGATCTGGCCCGGGTCCAGGCCCAGGCCGTGCGCGAGCTGCAACTGCCCAGCTGGATGTATCTGTTCGCGCTCGCGCGATACACCTATGCCTACATTCCTACCGGCCTCAAGCGAGTGGTGCGGCGCGGCATGGTCGGGTCACCCGAGCGGGATGTGTGAGCCCCTCAGGCTACTGAAGCACCGAATTCCTGCTGGGCTCGGGAGGGCAGCGGTACACGTGGAGATAGTTCTGCCGGAGGTCCATTCGTCCTACGCCTCGGCTATATCGCAGCTGGCAGTTGCTGAACAGCCACTTGATCAGGCCGCCTTTCCTCAGACTGGTTCGAAACGCGTGGGATGGCGCCGGTGCCACCACCCAGAGCGCTCCCGGCATGCCCGGCTGGTGGCTGTCCACCCACTGCTCGAACGCAGTGGTGTCGTGACGCAGGTGTTCCACTTCGACATCGGGGAGGTAATGCGCCATGACCACGGGCTGATCCGAGTAGACCGGATCGCCAGGCGTCATATGCTTTTTGAGCCAGTGCGCCACCCCCCGAAAATCGTAGCGCCGGCCGTCGCGATAATCCGAGATGATCGTCGGCACGCCGGACATGACGATCACGCTCAGCAGCGTGGTCGGCACGACCCATCGAGGGATGCGATTCCAGTCCACCTCGAACAGACGAGCGAAGAAAGCACCCGCCCCGATGAAGAACACCGGCGCGGTGGGTAAAACGTAGTAGGTGGAAACCGGCGTCCGGAACGACAGCAACGGTATGAAGATCAGGGGAAAGGCCAGAAGGGAGGTCAGGAACACCGCAAGCCCACGGTCCTGCTCCCTCCACAAGAGATAGAGTCCCACCACCCCCACGATCACCAGCGGCAACATCAGACTCTCGGCGTAGGCCGAGAGAAAAACGATCTGCTTGATGCCCTGGGGCGCGGGTGAGCTCAGGAACTGTCCTCCCTGGTGCCCGTGATGCTCTCCAATCCAACCCCGCAGGATCCGGATCAGCCGGGCCAGAACGAGCACTGACACGACCGACGCAGCCAGCATGCTCCAGCGCGCTGCAGGACGGCGCCAAACCTGGCGCCAAGTCTCCGCGAAGTTTATTCGCGGCAGGTAGGTGACCACGATCCAGATTCCGATCCCGCCTAGCAAAAGCACCGACACCGGGTGGGCCAACATCGCCAGCACGCAGGTGATCAAGCCAAGGATGATCATGCGGGGGTTGCGATCGCGGATTCCCAGGTAAAGCGCGTAGGGATAGATGGTGCAGAGCAGGAACACCAGCGACCAGTAGCGGGCCAGCTGAGAGTACAGGATGTGGAGGGGATTGACCGCGAGCAGCAGGGCCGCGATGACCGCGCCGGGGGTGCCGATCAGCCGACGGCTCACGAAATAGATCGCGGGTACGGCCAGCACTCCGAAGACCGCGGGCAGAATTCGCAGTCCGAGCTCGTCCAGCGGCAGGAACGGACGCACCAGGAAATAATTCAGGAGATAGCCCAGGGGCCGGGGATTATGAAACTGGGGCTTGGCTGAGTCTCGCCAGGTGAACACCTCGGTCGCCTGGAAATTCCAGGTACCTAGGTGCCAGAAACGAAGGCCCAAGGCAACAACGATGAGAACCGCTAGCAGCAGGAGCGCAATCCGCTCCGTCCGCGACTGCAATTGTATGTGCGATTCCATTCACAGCCTCGTGTGAGCCGACCGACCGATGGCGGAGAACTCTAGCGGTGCCTGTGAGTACGCACCAGATGGGACAGTCTGTCCCAGCGTCAATATTCTCAACGGTTTCTGGAAATTCGGGCTTGACAAATGTGAGCGAACTCACAAAACTCTAAGCGTCGCGAGCTCACGATAACGAGATGAGCATCGCCCGGTGCTCATTCCTTCGCGACCTGAACGACTACACTCTCAGTCTCAGCAGAACGCGTAAGCCAAACAGTTCATAGGGATTAGGCAACCCCTGCCTAACCCGCCTACTGGTCGTCAGACCCGATGAGTCGCCGCTCCGGCCGAGCCGAGCGCTGACCCTTCGCCTGCCAAAGGCCAGTGTGACTACTCACTCTTTGCGTGCTGAAAGGGAAACCTCAGCTATGGCGCAGCCTTTTGACTTGGTTAGCTGGACCGGACGACTTCGAGCTGCTTTACTGACGGGGGCTTTTCTCGTGGGAGCCTGTAACGCCACCGACTCCTTCGTTCCCGACAATAGCAGCACTCCTCCCGCAACCACCGATGTTCCCTCAGTTGACGAACCCTCGTTCTCTACCTCCTACGCCGGCGGCATGCCGATCGGGCATTTCCACCAGCCGCTCAGTCTGTACGGCACCACGTACAACGGCGCCATGCTGAATATTTCTGCCTCGGAGCTTCGGAACGAGCTGTCCTCCATCCGCAATCGGGGCGGAAAGGTCATGGTCACGTTCGTCGGCGCGGAGCGCTACTACAAGGACAGCGGCGGGCACTTCAGTCTCACGAAGTGGAAGGCCCGCCTGGATCGCTACAAGAACGTTGACATCTCCTCCTTCATCCGTGATGGGACGCTGATCGGGACCTTCCTGATCGACGAGCCCAACGATCCCCGCAATTGGGGCGGTCGAGCCATCTCGTATTCCACTCTGGAAGAGATGGCCCGCTACAGTAAGATGCGTTTTCCGGGATTGGCCACCGTGGTTCGGGCCGAGGCGAGCTGGATGGCCAAATACAGCGGAACCTACCACTACGTCGATGCTGCGTGGGCCCAGTACCTCAGCCGCCGGGGCAACGTCAACGATTACATCCGCAACGCAGTCGCCTCTGCGCAGAAGAAAGGCCTTGCGCTGGTTGTGGGCTTGAACGTGCTCAAGGGCGGCAACCCCAACCAGACGCCGATGAACGCGAGCGAGCTCAAGGCGTACGGTTCAGCGCTGCTGAGCAGCTCCTATCCCTGCGCTTTCCTCAGCTGGCGTTACGACAGCAACTATCTCTCCTCCAGCAGCATCCGGGACGCCATGAAGTACCTCCGCAACAAGGCGCAGGCCCGCGGATATAAGAGCTGCCGGTCGTAAGGGATTCTATCGAGAGTCTCGAGTAGCGATGAGGGGTAACACAGATCGGGGGCCGGGTCACAGCGGCCCCCGGTTCTTTTTGGTGAGCTCCCGATCAAGCGGACTTACCAGCCGCCTCGCCTGAGAAGGATGACCGGCACGGTCTTGAGCATGATGCGGAGGTCTTCGGCCACCGATTGGCGGCGGATGTACTCCAGGTCGTAATGCACCTTGGTCCGCACAT
>DASSED010000067.1:0-11998 GCA_035695405.1 Gemmatimonadales bacterium | reverse complement strand
CGCGCGGGACGCTCTGCTGGGCCAGACACCCACCGGCGAGCATCGATCGGGCCGCATAATTCGCGGCCTGGTCCCCAAGGCCCTCGAGGTGGACTCACTCATCCCCGAGACGATGGAACGATTTCCCTGGTCCGGTCAGATCGGTCTGCGTCTCCTTCCTGAGGTGATCAGCGCCGTCGAGGAAGGTCGAACCTCACTCGTCTTCACCAACACTCGTGCCACCGCGGAGCTCTGGTTCCAGGCGCTGCTCGGGGCCCGCCCGGATTGGGCGGGGATTATCGCTCTTCATCATGGGTCCATGGACCGCGACACCCGTGAATGGGTGGAGGACGGTATTCGCGACGGCCGACTCCGATGCGTAGTTTGCACCTCGACCCTCGACCTCGGCGTGGACTTCACCCCGGTAGACCGGGTCCTTCAAGTCGGGAGCCCGAAGGCAGTGGGCCGGCTGATCCAGCGCGCCGGCCGAAGCGGCCACCAGCCCGGCGCGGTGAGCCGTCTTACCTGCGTGCCCACCAACGCACTGGAGCTGGTGGACGTGGCAGCAGCACGCGATGCGCTGGCGGCGAGCGCCATCGAATCGCGACCTCCGGTGGAGCGGCCCCTCGACCTGCTGGCACAGCACGCGGTGACGGTGGCCATCGGTGGCGGCTTCGTCCCTCAGGAGCTCCTGGCCGAAGTGCGGACCACGCGGGCCTTTCGCGATCTCACCGATGACGAATGGCGCTGGGTGCTGGATTTCATCTGCCGGGGAGGACCCGCACTGGGTGCCTATCCCGAGTACAGCAAAGTGATGGAGCGGGACGGGCTGCACGTTATTCGGGATCGGGGAACCGCCCTGCGTCATAGGGTGGCTATCGGCACCATCGTGAGTGAAGCGGCGATGAAGGTGCAGTTCGTTCGCGGCAAGGTGATCGGGACCGTGGAGGAAACCTTCATTGCCCGCTTGCGGCCCGGGGATGTGTTCACGTTCGCGGGACGGACGCTGAAATTCGTCCGGACGCGCGACATGACGGCCTGGGTCAAGCGGAGCACCGAGAAGACCTCGGTGGTTCCCCATTGGACCGGCGCGCGACTCGCCCTCTCCTCCGAGCTGGCCCTGGCCGTGCGGGGAAAACTGGACCAGGCCCGTCAAGGCCGATTCCACGGTCCTGAAATGGAAGCGGTCCGGCCGATCCTGCAGCTGCAGGCCAAGTGGAGTCGCCTGCCAGCGGCCGACGAGCTGCTGATCGAACGAGTGCAGACTCGTGAGGGACACCACCTCTTCTTCTATCCGGTCGAAGGCCGCCTGGTCCATGAGGGAATGGCCGCGCTCTTTGCCTATCGTCTGGCCCAGCTTGGTCCTATAACTTTTACGCTGGCGGCGAACGACTACGGCTTCGAGCTGCTGTCGCCCGATCCGGCGCGACTGGAGGAGGCCATCGATGCGGGGCTGCTGTCACCCGACCACTTACTGCACGATATTCCCGCCAGCCTCAACGCTGCGGAGCTGGCGCGGCGTCAGTTTCGGGAAATCGCTCGGGTAGCGGGACTCATCTTTCAGGGATATCCGGGAAGTCACAAGAGCGCCAAGCAGGTGCAGGCCTCGAGCGGCTTGCTCTACGACGTCTTTGCCCGCTACGATCCCGGCAATCTCCTCCTGTTTCAGGCGCACCGCGAAGTGCTGGAGCGTCAGCTGGAGCAAAGCCGGTTGGGGCGAACCCTGGAACGAATTTCACAGGGGAGGATTACCATCGCGGATGTTGAGCGACCTACTCCCCTGGCCTTCCCCCTGCTCGTCGACCGAGCCCGGGAGCAGGTCAGCTCCGAGAAGTTTCTCGATCGGGTGCGACGGCTGGTCGCCCCGCTCGAACGTGCGGCTGAACGGGAGAATGGCTCCGGTAGGGTGCGGTTTGGGTCGGGGCGCGGCAGAGGATTCCGATGACTGATGTGATGCTGACGATTGCGGGTGAGCAGATCTATCTGCTCAGTGAGCGGGCGCTGTACTGGCCTGGTGCGAGCACCTTGGTGGTCGCCGATCTCCACTGGGGCAAGGCAGCCACATTTCGGTCTGTCGGTATTCCCATCCCGATTGGGACTACCAGCGATGACCTGGCACGGCTCGACAGCGCCCTCGCTCGCACCCATGCTCGACGGATGGTGGTGCTGGGCGATCTATTTCACGCCAAGGCCGGCCGAATTGCCTCCCACACGCTGGCCGAGCTCAGGCGCTGGCGCAACTTGGCGGGAAACTTCGAGATTCTCCTGGTCCGGGGAAACCACGACCGGCACGCGGGCGATCCGCCAGGCGATCTCCACATCAATTGCGTCAACGCTCCGGCCTATGTGCCGCCCTTTGTCTTTCGCCACGAGCCGGCTGATTCCACCGGCGCTTACGGACTGGCCGGCCATGTCCATCCAGGGCTGACTCTCGTCGGTCGCGGGCTCCAGCGGGAAACCCTGCCTTGCTTCATTATAGGAAGGACCGCGGCCCTGATCCCTGCGTTCGGCAGCTTTACCGGTTTCGGCGTCGTTGAGCCAGGGCCGGAGGATCGGGCTTTCGTCATCGCCGGCGACGAGGTCCTGGAGGTTTCGGCTCCGGTCGACTTGGATCCCACCGCGCTTCCCACTCGGCTTCAGGCAATGTCCCAGCCCGACCCGATCTGACCAAAGAAACTGCCGTGAGGTCCACATTTGCCCCATATGCGTCTCTCTGATGATGACTCCTGGAGGAATCGTGTCGCATAAAATCGTGGCGCTCATCACATCATTGATCGTGGTCGGGGCGGCTCGACCCGCCACTCCGCAGGTCGCCAAGCCGACGGCCCTTCCAGGCGGGGCCGAACCCACCGCCCGCCTTCCCGCCCCGCAAAAGATGACTGCGCAGCAGCGGACGGACGGAAGAATACTGGTCGCGTGGAGCCCGGTTGAAGGCGCCGTGCAGTATCGGCTAACCCGGTCTGTGCCACCGGGCGGAATTCTGCCGGTCAGTCTACCTGATCCAAGCGATACCCAATACGTGGATCAGGACGTCAGGCCTGGGAGTACCTACTACTATGCCGTGGCCGCGGTGGATCAGGGCGGCTCGGTCGGCCTCAAGATCGGTTCACAACCCGTGACGGCCACGGACATGACCCCCGTCCCCGCTGCGCCGACCGGGGTGCGAGCGGAGCTCAGGGGCAGCACTGCCAGCATCTCATGGAATTTTGTCCCGGGCATCCGCTACCAGATAGAACGGGCCAGCTTCTCAGGGGCCAATCCGAGCTCCTGGCTGCCGCTTCCCGCGCCGAGTACCTGCTGTCTGCTGGATAACTTGGCCGGCGTGGCCGCGGGCAGTCACGTGCTATACCGGGTCAGGGCGCAAGGCTCGAGCGGCGTGCCATCGCCACCCTCGCTGTCGAACGAGATCGTGATAGGAACGACGACGCCGAGCGACAGTACCGCCGGAAACACTGGCGGTGGAGCTCTTCCGGCCGGTGGGGATACCAGAGTTCGCCCGGCTGTTGTGGGACAACCATCCACGCTCAAGGTTGGTGACCCGGACCTTCCACTCGGAAGCAGCCCGTCGTTTACCAGCCTTGGTCTCCAGTCACCGCATTGGCTCTCGCTCGATGGGTCGATCGCCACGGTCGACTATCGAGGCCGGGTGCGGGCCCGGGCGTCCGGGGTCACCTACATCGTCGCACTCGGAATGAGCGGGGATGGTTCGGTCGCATCGATGGTTACACGAATCGATGTTCGCTCTCGTTAGACTCCAGGAGATGAAGTAGCGTCGCAATAGCATCGCTGGTCGCCCTCGGCGTGCTGCAGTAGCTTTCCAGATTCTTATGGCCTTGCCGGAACCCCCTGATCCGGAGCAGCGTCTCATGTCGATCAAAGTTCATGCGGTTCGCAACCTTGCTCCTCGCGTGTCGCTGTTAGCTATCCTCTTCCTGTTGGCCGGTTGCGCGTCAGTCACGCCGATTAACCAATTGCTGAACGATCCCTCGCGATACGATGGAAAGACGGTCCGGATCAAAGGCACGGTCAAAGGTGCCGTAGGCGGTCTGGGCGTGGGCGCCTACGAGGTCAAGGACAACACCGGCACGCTTACTGTCGTAAGTGACAAGGGCGATCCGCCCCGCACCGGCGCGAACGTGGGCGTAAAGGGCAAGTTTCAGGCGCTCCTCAGCCTCGGCTTCAAGAGTCTGGCCGTGCTGCGGGAGGAAAGCCGCTTCAATCCTTGAGCGGGATGCGCCGGAGCCTGCTTGACGTTATAGGCCTCAGTCTCCTTCTCGCCGGGGCCCCTGCCGGGTACGCCCAGGAATCCGAGGCGCACGAGCACATGGCTCATGCCCATGGCAAGGGGCAACTCGGGACAGTGAGCTTTACCGTGTCCTGCGACCCGGAGGCCGGCCGACGGTTTCAGCGCGCCATGGCGGCGCTGCACTCATTCTGGTGGGAGGAAGCGGAATCCGGCTTCAACCGAGTCCTCGAGGCCGATCCCAAGTGTGGAATGGCGGACTGGGGGCTCGCACTCAACGCCTGGGGCAATCCATTTGTCACCGGTCCCAGCGGTGCGGCGCTGGCGCGGGGTGCTGAAGCAGCGGCCAAAGCCGAGTCTCTCTCCGCCAGGACTCCGCGGGAGCGAGGATTTATTGCCGCCACCGCGGCGCTCTATCGCAATCCAAACGGCACCAGCAATGCAGCCCGCCTCCAGGCGTACGCCGATACCATGGCGCGCGTCTACCGCGACTTCGGCAAGGAAAATGAGGTCGCGATCTATTACGCGCTCGCTCTGCTCGCCACCGCGCCCAAGACCGATACCACGTTCGCTCAGCAGAAGCGGGCGGCTGCCATCCTGAATCCGCTCTTCGCGCGCTATCCCCAGCATCCCGGATTGGCCCACTACATCATCCACGCCACCGATTCCCCCCGGCTGGCTCATCTAGGCCTGACGGCAGCCCGCCGCTACGCTCGAATCGCGCCGGCGGCCCCCCATGCGCAACACATGCCGTCGCACATCTTCATCCGCTTGGGGTACTGGGATGAGACCATCGCCTCGAACCTGGCGGCATATCGCTCAGGGATGGCTCATGCCAGAGCTTTGGGTATTTCGCCGGTGGGCGAGCAGCTCCACGCGCTGGATTACGCCGTCTATGCGTGCCTACAGGAAGGACGGGATTCCGCCGCTCGGGAAATGGTGTCGACCGCACAACGTCTCGAGGTGCCCCCGAGTAAGACGTTGGTAGGCGACTACAACCGGATCGCCATGGCCGCCCGGCTGCCGTTGGAGACCGGCAATTGGAAGTCGGCGGCGAGCTTTCCGGTGGCAGGGAGCAGCGGCCTGGGTACCGAGATCATGCTGAGTCGTTTCACCCGGGCGATCGGGGCAGCGCGGAGCGGGAACCTTGCTGCGGCCAGAGAAGAGGTGGCCGTTCTCGATTCGCTGGCCAACGACCTGGCCGCGCGCAAAGAGGGCTACTGGTCCCGGGTAACGGCCATCAAGCGGGATGCGGCATTCGCCTGGGTGAAGCTGGCCGAGGGCGACACCACTGGAGGGTTGGCGCTGGCCCGAGCCGCGTCGGACAGTGAGGCGGTGACGGACAAACACCCGGTTACGCCCGCAGAGCTGTTACCCGCCCAGGAGCTCGAGGCCGACATGTTGCTCCTGGCCGGACGGTTTGCGGAAGCGCGTAAGGCTTATCGGGGGACCCTGGAACGTGAGCCGGGACGGGCCCGCAGCCTCTTCGGCATGGCTCGGGCAGCGGAGTTGGCAGGCGATCGTTCCGCCGCGCAGGCCGGCTACAGAAAGTTTGTCAGGCTCATGAGCGCGGGCGAGGGCCGGCGCCCGGAGTTGGCGATCGCGAAGAAGTTGCTGAAGGGTTGATAGCGCGCTAACGGATCCGGAAGTCCGGGGCAGGAACCCCGGCGATGCCGATATCGGGGCCGCGTCCACGACCTGGGCAGTTGCCTCCCCCCATTCCGCTGCCTCCGCCACCCATTCCACTGCCACCGCCTCCCATTCCGCTGCCACCAGTACCCTCGGCAGGGAAGTCAGCGGCTGCGCCCACTTCACCAGCGGGACCACTGCTCACCGGAATCACGGTCACCGTCTTGCCCGGCGGGAGCTCCCGGTCATTGTCTGCTTCGGCGGGCGCAGCGGGCTGGACAACCGAAACCGGAGTGACGACGGCGGGGGCAGGAGCCGCCGCCATTGCTGCAAGGGTGATCTTGGGCTCTGAAGGAGTGGAGCGCCTGAGTCGACGAAAGGAGTGGGAGGTGCGGTGGACCCGAAGCTGTTGCAGCTCCACGGGAGAGGCCACCTTGACTTCACCACTTTGAGCCGGGAGAGCCAGATCGCGCTTGGGGAGGGAGGTGGAGACTTGTTGGCCATGCTCGTGGCCGCAGCCGGCGGCAACCACGATGGCGAGCGGGAGTAGAACGATCGTGCGCATGATACCTCCCCAGGGTGAACCCCAGCCTTCAACGAAGGTAAGACGATAGGGGCCATTTCTACAACACATGGCTGAATGCCACTTCGAGGTCTCAGGGTAGAACACACCGGTCCGAGTTTGTTTCCACTGACGCCGCCCTGACCTGCGCGGCTCCGTTGCACGATAGTGACCATTTGTAGACTACATCCCTACTTGTACAAAGCCGTCCTGCAGGTAGGTTGGACTCTCTCGTAGTCCAACGTTCACAGTTTGCTGCGGCAGTACGATGGGACGTTCCCCGCCATCCCCCGGCGCGGATCTGCTGCTTTCGCAAGCCACCGCAATTGTCGACCCGACCGAACTGCTGGGCCGGGCTCGTAGCCCGCCTCCAGTCCCAGACTCCCTTCCATCGCGAAGCACCTGTCCATCTTACTGAAAGGAGCTCTCCCCATGCGCTCGTATTACGTCGTTCCCCTGTTGTGCGTTGGCGCGCTGGCGGTCTCCAGCTGCGGCGATTCGGGGACCGGACCTACCAACCTCGCGGAGTCCACTCGGGTAGCCGATTTCCTTCCCTCGCATGCCAACCTACGGTCCCAACTGCGCGATGTTCTGGATGAGGACAACGGCGGGCTGGGCTTTGATATGTGGGCCACCATTCTGGACCGGAACGGCAGGGTGGTGGATGTGGTCTTCAGCGGCAACCACGTGGGAGACCAGTGGCCCGGCAGCCGCGTGATCTCGGCCCAGAAGGCCAATACCGCCAATGCCTTCAGCCTGGAGAACTTCGCCCTCAGCACCGCGAATCTCTATGCCGCGGTCCAACCTGGCGGGAGCCTGTTCGGCCTGCAGGAGAGTAACCCGGTCAATCCCGATGTGGCCTATGCGGGACGCACCGCGGATTATGGGTCCACCGCTGACCCGATGATCGGCAAGCGAATTGGCGGGATCAACGTCTTCGGTGGCGGTTTGGCGCTCTATTCACCCACCGGCAAGCTCCTCGGTGGCATCGGCCTGAGCGGCGACACTGCCTGCACTGATCACATTATCGCCTGGAAACTCCGGCACCGAATCAACCTGGACAACGTGCCCGCCGGCGTTGCCGACAACAACGCGGACGACAACATCATCTTTGACGAGGACGATCCGCCGCATCTCACTGGCTTCGAGCACCCCAAGTGCTTCGATACGCCGAACCAGGGCGATCACGTCAGCATAGCCAACGATCTGCCCACAACCAATCCAATCGGTCCTGACGAGTGAGACTGTGAAGCTAAGCGCCCGGCTCCGGCCGGGCGCTTCGGTTGTGACCCGAGAGAACCTGGAAGACATGATATTGGCCGTCCTGCTCGATCTGCCTCAGCGAGAGTCCTCGATCAGTCCACACCCAGCTGCCGGTCATATGATCGTGCCCTCCAACCCGGCCCGGATTGTCTGCCCAGTGAATCCCGAGTGACTGAAGCAGGTCTCGTAGGCGCATCAGGGGTGGGCTGAAGGTCCAGCCGATGTAATACCACGGGCCCGGCTCCTGGCTGAGTGCCGCACGCGATCCGACATAATACCTCGGGCCGGACCACCAGCGGTCGGCAGCCGGCATGATCCCCGACCGCCCCTCTGCGGTGTACCGGCTGGTCGGTGCCGCACTGATGCAGAGCAGCGCCCGCGTTCGTGGAAAGACGATCCGGATGAAGGCCCAGTCCGAGATCCACGGCACCAGAAACGATCCGTCAGGGGCTGCCTGCTGCAGCTGTTCCATCGCTGTCATGAGCCGGTTCTGATCTATCTCGTACGGCATCAGCGGGGAAAACACCGCATGGTCGATCAGCACCAGAAGTGCCAGGCAGGTGACAGGCACCAAGCTGCGCTCCGTCCGAAATACGGATCTGGTGAAGTTGCGAAGCCCGAATGCACCGAGCATGGCCAGCGGGATCAGAGCCGGCGCGTAGTAACGCGGCTCGAATACCATAAGGGCTGGAACTGCAGTGAACGCGAGCCAGATCGCTGCCATCCGGAACATCGGCTCATCCCGCCGTCTCCACACTGCAAAGGGCAGAAGAATGATCAATCCCTGAACCGTGAGCGCGAGCGCGTAGATCCGCTCCATCCCCACTCCCTGCCGGCTCGCGGTGTGATACGCTATGCCGGCCAGCTGGGAGACTGATCCGCCCAGACCGTACAACACCACCAGATAGAGGAGGAGGGAGGCCACGAGGACCACCACCGCACGGATAACCCCTCTCGCAGAAAGCCTCCGATGCCGGCTCAGGATCATTCCGGCGACGAGCCCCACGAACGTGAGCATCGACGTGAACCGGCACAGCGTCCCCAAGGCGAGGCACAGAACCGAAAGCGCGAGCAGCAGGGTTACCCGGATTCGGATGGGCTCCCGGTAGGAGCGGAGAAAGCTCCAGCAGCCCAGGGCAATGAACAACATACTCGGCACTTCGGAGAGGGTCTTGTACCCGAGATAGGTCGTCACCGGGAGAAAGAGCAACACCAGCGCGGCCGTATCGGCGCTGCGCCGATCAAGAAGTTCGCGCAGGAGCCCCCATCCTGCGGCCGAGAAAGCCACGACCATCAGAGCGTAGAGGGATTGGATGATGATCAGACTGGTTCGCCCCGGACCCAGAGCGTCGAGCAGCAGGCGCAGCAGGACGACGTGACCGATCTTGCCCGTAAAGAACCCGTTGGGAAAAAGCGTCTGGGTGGGCTCGAAGCGAATCAGTTCGCGGGGAGTGTGGGCCGCGGCGGAGAAGAGGTAAAAGAACTCGTCCCAGTAGTGGTACGGACTCCAGCTGAGCAGTAGGAACAGCACTGCGGCAAGGAGGGCAGCGGCCGTGGTCCAGTCGGAAGAGCGCTGGGCCTCCAACATGCGCACGCGGCTTATCGGATAACCCTGATCCATCGGCTGAGCGACCCTTCGACGACTTGCTCCAATATGTCCGATCCACTCACACGCCTCTGTGACCATAGCCACTGGGACAAATTGGCGCAGAGACTTTTTGTCCTAGGGAGCAAGTCTTGATTGTGGCTCGGCCGATCCTGCTGATTGCGGTAGTTCGCACTCCCCGGCTCCGATCCTCCTTGACGACCTAGCCGAAGAGATGGTGAGGGGATAGCATAGCTGACACCCATGCGCTGCTTCTCTGGCTTGGGCGTTGGCTCGACAACCACTGGAGGCCATCATCACCCAAATCAGCGCCGCGCCCCGAGATCGTCCGTGATCCGCCGGCGATCCCAACGGCCGTCTCGAAAACGAAGCCGTTCCGCTCGCAGTCTCATCCTGGAACAGGCGGAACGCATCCTTACCGAGGCGCTCGAGCGCGAGCGCGAGTACCAGCGACTCGGGATGGTGACGGTGACCATTTCGCGCGAGGAGCTGGTGCGGAAGTTGACCCGTCGGGGAACCCACTCGCCTTTCCTGACCCAGATCAGCCGAAGTAACGCCGTGCGAGGCACCACCTTTCTCATGAACTTCGGAGTGATGAACCCCGATCCTTGGCCTTACGATGAGATGAACCTGGGCCTGTGCTACTGCTGGTCGGATGCCGGAGGCATCACGGACCCTGGGTCCACCCTGCTTCGCGCCGACCCCGCACTGGGGGTCCGGCAAGTGGCAATCGGCGTTCTCAACGCTGCCGCCATGCCCTATAGCCTTTCCACCCTCTGCGACATTCCCTCCAGCTTTCGACTGGGACCGGCCGATGTAAACTGGTTTCTGTACCAGCCGAACGTATTCGATATCGGAATCCTCTTGTCTCGAGGAACCATGCGGGTGGTGGTCACCTGACCAATCTTTGACCGATCGGAGAAGAAACCGTGACATGACGGCGGCAGCTTGTCACCATGCCGATCGTTCTAGTAGTAGACGACGAAGAGGGACTGCGCCTGTATATGGCGCGGGTTTTGGAGCACGCGGGATATAAGGTTCTACTGGCCGGGAATGGCCTGGAGGGACTTGCTGTGGTTGAGCGCCAGTCGCCCAGGGTCCACCTCGTCGTTACCGATATCCTGATGCCCCTGATGACCGGACCCGAACTGGTAGCCTCCCTGGCCGAGCGGGTGGTCCTGACGCCCGTTCTCTACGTTTCGGGAAACCAAGGCAGCATCGAGATCACCGGGCCCATATTGCGTAAGCCGTTCCTGCCTCACGAGCTCACCGAGATGGTCCAGCTTCTTCTGCTCCAGGGCCCGGCGCCGGCTGGTATCCTGGAGAGGTGCTGATTCCGCAGTAGATTTGGACCCCAGCAGGTTCCAGCCGAGTTTGAAGCAATCCATTTGCAGCAGTCGGTCGTACTAGGTGTGACCGAACCGCGGCAGCGTCCGCAACCATTTGACCGCACACTGTATTGCCAGCCGGACCGACATGGCCGTAGACCCCGATGCCGTGCTTGTTCGCCGCATGGCCCAGGGCGACGAGTCGGCACTGGGCGCATTCTACGACCGGTGGGCTGACCGGGTGCACACCGTTGCCTTCTGGATTCTCAAGGATCGGGACGAGGCGGAGGATGTGGTAGAAGAGACCTTCTGGCAGGCGTGGCGGCACGCCTCGCGTTATGACGCCGCTCGAGCCCCGGGATCCACCTGGCTCATCATGATGGCCCGGAGTCGGGCCCTCGATCGGCTTCGAGCGATTCGGCGAAGAGAACAGTGGGTCGCCAAAGCTGGAGCGCTGCCGTTCGAGGCGGGAGAGCCGTCCGCCAACCCAGCGCCTGCTCTAATGGAGGAACACCAGCTGAAGGTCTCCCAAGCTTTGGAGTGCCTCCCTGTCGAGCAGAGGCAGGTCTTGGAACTGGCGTTTTTCGGCGGGCTTTCCCACTCAGAGATCGCTGCCAAGACCGCCCAGCCACTCGGCACGGTCAAGACTCGGATCCGGCTCGCCATGGACAAGCTGCGCCAGCGCCTGGCAGCTCTTCGGGACGAGGTCGTATGAACCAGCCACCGGAGCATACGGCGTGGGCCGAGTTGCTTCCGGCCGCTGCGTTGGATCTCCTCGAGGACGATGAGCTTCACCGGGTGGAGGCCCACACCCGTGAGTGCACCGAGTGCTCCCGGTTGCTGCAGGATTACCGTGATGCCGCGGCTTCGATCGGAATGGGACTACCAGCTGACTCACTCGATCGAGGGCGCTCACAGCTCATAAGGGCACGGTTGCTGGCCCGGGCCGGAAGCCGAGAGCAGCCGTTGAAAGCGGGGACACCACTGCGCCGAGGATCTTCCGCACGGAGAGTCCCCAGCTGGACCGGATGGGCCGTGGCGGCCGGCCTGGCCGGCGTTCTCCTGGTACATCACGGCTTCCATCGACCTCTGGCCTACGGTTGGGTCGTCGCGGGATTGCTGGCCATCATCTTGGTGGGTGTGGTGGTGTACGCCCTGGCCCAGCGGGCTCGAGTCGCTGAACTGGAGGGTTCCGGCCGAAGCGGCGACCGGCATGAGAGCTGAGACCGTCCAGAGCCCGCCGTAAATTCCTGCGGGGGTGCCAGCTGACCGGATCCGATGGTGTGGCGCGATTCACCACGATCTATCCTGGCTGGTATCAGGGTAGAGCGGTCCACATTCACTTCAAGATTCGTTCAGGTTCGGGGACACCAGCGTACGAGTTCACC
>DASSED010000066.1:0-4741 GCA_035695405.1 Gemmatimonadales bacterium | reverse complement strand
ATTGGAACCGGCGCGGCCGTGGCCGGTGTGGCAGGGGCTGAAGTCCTGGAGTCGGCCAAACCGGGAGTGCAGACTGCGCTGGCGCTGTTGGTGGCGGCCGCAATCGCAATGGTCGGCCTCTTATTGTGGCCGGCATTTCTTCGGCGTTTGCTGCGGCTACTGGCTCCGCAGGCGATCCAGGATCGGCAGCCCACCGGCCGGGGTATCGCGATTGGAATCGCCACCAATATCGCCGCCTGGCTCGGCTATGGGCTGAGCTTGTGGATTCTGGCCCAGGGTCTTCTCCCGGCGTCAGGTCTCGGACTTCGCTTGGCAATCGCGGTCTTTGCGGCGTCGTACTTGGCTGGATTTCTGGCCTTGTTCGCACCGGGCGGCATAGGTGTCCGCGAGGGCCTCTTCATTCTCTTGTTACAGGGACCGCTTGGGGTCGGGGCGGCGACCTCGCTGGCGGTTGCCTCCCGGTTGTTGTTGACCGTAGCAGAGCTGGGCGCAGCCCTTCCATTTCTCGTTCTTCGCCGGAGACAGGCGCGTGTCCTCTCCTGAGACGGCCTCCAACCTCGATCGGATGCCCCGCTGGCTTCCATTCGTCGTCCTGGCCGTTCTGACATTGCTCGTGTTCCGTGACTATATCGTAGGGCGGTCCGGCAATATGCTCCTGGGACAGGACACCATCGCCGCCGGGATCATGTTCCGCTCGTTCTTCGTCGAGCATGTCAAAGCTCTCGGGCGGATGCCACTCTGGAATCCCTACCTGTTCGGCGGCGTACCGACTATTGAAGCTGGAAGCGGAGACTTCCTCTATCCCACGTCGATACTGCATTTCCTCCTTCCCATGCCGGCCGCCCTCGCCTGGAAGCTGATCCTGCACGTATATCTGGCCGGGGTGTTCATGTATCTGGCGGCCCGGGCATTTGGGGTTACCCGTTGGGTAGCCTTGTTTGCCGGTTCGACCTACCTGCTGTCGGCCAATCTGGTGAGCCTGGTTTGGGGCGGGCAGGACGGGAAGATGTATGTCACCGCCCTGTTTCCCGGCGCGCTGTGGCTACTGGTTACCGCGCTCGAGCGGCGGTCCTGGCTCCGGTTTCTCTGGCTGGGCGCGGTCGCTGGGCTGATGGTCGTGGCTCATCCTCAGTTGGCGTATTACGGCTACATCGCGCTCCTGGCGTATGCCCTGGGCACCCTGGTCGCTCGCCGGCGTCAGGGCAAAGGCTTGCTCGCCACCTGGCTGGGGGGAGGCATACTCGCGGCACTTACTGCGGTTGGTATTGCGGCGATCACCTTGTTCCCCATGTACCGGTACCTCAGGGAGTATTCGCCCCGGGCCGGCCCGGGCCGAGGGTTCGAGTACTCCGCCAGCTGGTCACTCCACGCTGAGGAAGCACTGTCGCTCTTCATTCCTGATTTCAGCGGCACCGATGCGCAGTCCGACACCTACTGGGGAAAAAATCCGTTTAAGCACAACTCGGAGTATGGTGGCGCGCTGGTCATGGTGCTGGGGCTGGCCGCCATTCTCGGCCTCAGGGAAGACCGCCGGCGCTGGGGACTCAGCGCCATGGCCGGCATCGCCCTGCTGTACGCGCTGGGAGCCGGAACCCCGGTGTTTCGCCTCTTGTATTCGGTCGTTCCCGGACTGAAAAATTTTCGAGCCCCGAGTCTCGCGAGCTTCGTCGCTATAGCGGCTCTCACGCTTCTGACGGCACTCTTACTGGATCGGGTGTTTGCCCGAGGAGATGCGGGGGCTCGACGCGCGCTCTCCGTCGCACTTTTGGTGGGCAGCGCCGCGGCACTCTTGATAGCCGTGCTGGCGCTGGGGAGCGGGACCAGCTTCTATGCCGGCTGGACCTCCGTTTTCGGTGCTGCGGAGGGCATGGATCGAGCCCAGGCGTTTGCCGCCAATCTCCCGCGGATCACAATCGGCGCTCTTATCGTGGCAACCATCTGCGCTCTCTCCTGGGTGGCCGCACGACTTTGGGCTCAGGGCAAACTCCAGCCGCGCGTCGTGCTGATGATTTTGACCGGGTTGACGGCGCTGGACCTGCTGCGGGTGGATCACCGATACATCCAGGTCGTCCGCTATGAGGATTTTTTCCCCGATGATCCAGGGATACAGGCATTGCGCACCCGCCTGGCCCCCGGAGAACGAGTCCTGACCGTTGGAGGCGTGTATCCGGAAGGATACCTGGCGACGTACGGAGTCCCAGAGGTCTTCGGCTATCATGGAAATCAGCTACGCTGGTACAACGCGCTCACCCGCTACGACTCGCGTCAATCGGCCCGGACCGCGAAGGAACTGGAGCAGTACTGGCTGACCTTTCTCAACAGCGGGGCGTTTCGAGCGCTGGCCGCCCGGTACGTCCTCCTGCCGGGGCAGGTGGACCTTCCGGGTCTCAAGCTTCTCGGAGCCGACCAGCGGGTTGCCGTATACCTCGATGAGAAGGCTTTGCCGCCTGCATCGGTGGTTCCCGGGGTGCAGATTGAACCGGACTCCGGCCGCCGGATCTCAATGCTCTGGTCTCCCAGCTTCGACCCGGGACGGACCGCAGTGGTGGAGCAGCCGGTCGCCTCGGTGGGCGAGGGGGGAGGAACCGGGACCGCGACTATTGAGGGGAATGGGGATGACACCCTGGCGGTTCTCGCGAAAACCACTGGCCCCGCGCTGCTGACAATCAGCCGCACGTACCACCCGTCGTGGCAGGCTGAGGTGGATGGAGTGCCAGCGCCGGTCATTCGGGCGAACCATGCGCTCCTGGCGGTACCCTTGGCCAGGCGCGGCGAGCACCGCGTCCTGTTGCGCTACCGGCCCCGGATAGTTCAAGTGAGCGCCATGATCACCGTCGTCACCTGGGGCATCGTGCTTTTGACAACCGGCGGGGCGGTGGCGCTGAGCCTCCGTCATCGACGTGCCTGAGCGAATGCTCGTGGTGGTGCCGACGTACAATGAGCGGGTCAACCTGCCGCTGGTTGTGCCCGCGATCCTGCAACAGGACCCCAGGCTCGAGGTCTTGGTGGTGGACGACAACTCGCCGGATGGCACCGGCCAATTGGCCGACCAGCTCGCCGCGACCACGCCTCGAGTGCACGTGCTCCATCGGCCCGCCAAGTCCGGTCTGGGAAAGGCCTACTTGGCCGGTTTCCGATGGGCGCTGGATCACGGCTACGACCTGATCTTCGAGATGGACGCAGATTTCTCGCACGACCCTCGATTCCTGGGCGACTTCATCCGTGCTGCCGCCGACGCCGACCTCGTCATCGGCTCCCGCTACCGGAGCGGGGTCAACGTCATCAACTGGCCGATCTCACGCCTGCTGCTCTCGATCGGTGCCAACCAGTACGCCCGTTGGGCCACCGGGCTGCCGTTATCCGACTCGACCGGGGGGTTCAAGTGCTTTCGCCGCGAAGTACTCGAAGCCATTGATCTCGAGCGAGTCAGGTCGAATGGCTACTCCTTTCAGATCGAGATGAGCCTGCGCGCGTGGAAGAAGGGATTCCGCGTAGTCGAAATCCCCATCGTCTTCACCGATCGCATCGAAGGACAGAGCAAGATGAACAAACGGATCGTGCGGGAGGCGATCTGGATGGTCTGGTGGCTTCGGCTCCAGTCCTTGATGGGCCGGCTGTGAGAGGAACCCTCTTTTATAAGATGAGTGGGTCGGGGAATGATTTCGTGGTCCTCGATGGTCGGGCGACCTCACCCCAGCTATGGTCTCCGGAGCGAATCCGCGAGATCTGCGACCGGCGTCGCGGAGTTGGCGCCGACGGTCTCGTCATCCTTGGGCCGGCGACAGCCCAGTCGGTACGAATGCTGTACTGGAACGCCGACGGCTCTCATGGTGCCCTCTGCGGAAACGCCGCGTTGTGTTGCGGCCGGCTCGCCGTAGACTTGGAGCTGGTCCCAGCCGGAGAGTTCTGTCTCCTGACTGACGCCGGGGTTGTGCGCGTCGCGGCAGGGAAAGGAGGCGAGGAGACTGAGGTCAACCTTCCCGATACCGAACTGCCTCAGGATCACCGGATCGATTTGAGGCCTGGGGAGCGGTGGTGCTCGTTCGGCAGCGTCGGCGTGCCTCATCTGGTTCTCGCCGTCGATGACGTCGAGAAGGTGGACGTTACTACCCGAGGCCGCGAGCTCCGTTGGCACCCGAGCCTGGGGCCGGCCGGTGCCAACGTCAATTTCATCAGTCCATCCGGTGGATCCCAGCCACGGCTCATCCGCACCTACGAGCGTGGTGTCGAAGACGAGACGCTGGCCTGCGGCACTGGAACCGTTGCTGCCGCTCTTGCGATAGCCTCGCGTAACGAGGCTCAGTTTCCCCTGCGGTTTCGGAGCAGGGGAGGGTCAGAGCTGAGTGTTCGAGCTGTCTATCGGGGGTCGCAGGCCAGCGAGATCTGGCTCGGAGGCGAAGGTCGTCTGGTGTTCCGAGGAGTCTGGGAAGCTGCGTAAGAGTTTTCCGCAGTTGGTGGTCCGTAGTGCAACACCAATCACATAAACGAGTTAGCGACTTTTGAGCCGAGTTGGGGGAGGGTTCTCCACAGTTTTCCCCAGCCGTACTTAACATAACATATCTTATACGTCCTTCTTTCCAAGGCGGCAAAAAGGCGGGGCTCGCTTTTGCCCCCGCCACCCTGGTCTTTCCAGGCTACATCTTCCCGTCGGTCAGCTCGGCTAACCTCACCTGAGCTTCAGTGAAGCTGGGCGACTTGGGATACTTCGTAATAATAGAGCGATATGCCCGCTGGGCATCGG
>DASSED010000065.1:0-3147 GCA_035695405.1 Gemmatimonadales bacterium | reverse complement strand
GCACCGACATCTACAGCCTGGGCACGGTGCTGTACGAGATGCTGGCGGGCGAGCCGCCCTACACCGCCCCCACCGCGCAGTCGCTCATGGCCAAGCGTCTCACCGGTGAGGTCCCCAGCGTCACTCGGGTGCGTCCCTCGGTGCCCGGCTCGGTGGCGCACGCGCTCCGGAAGGCACTCGCCAACAACCCGGCGGACCGGTTCTCCACGCCGGCTGAGTTTGCCCAGGCGCTCTCCTCGAGCGCAACGGAGCTCACCGAGGTGCGGCCTCCGGTCGCGCCCGCTCCCGGGCGCCGTCTCTCCGCCGTCGCGGTCGCGCTGGTGGCGTTGGCACTCGTCGCGGCGCTCGCCTCGGCGCTCTGGCTCCGTCGCGGCCAGTCGCACCCGACCGAAACCAGTGGCGCCACGCGGCTCGCGGTCCTCCCCTTCGAAAACCTGGGAGCGCCGGCCAACGACTACATCGCCGATGGGATCACCGACGCGGTTCGCGGGAAGCTCGTGAGTCTCCCAGGGATTCAGGTGATCGCCCGGAGCAGCTCGACTCCGTACAAACAGACCAGCAAGAGCCCGCAGGTAATCGGGCGCGAGCTGGACGTTAGGTATCTCCTCACCGGCACGGTGCGCTGGGACGAGCCGCGCCGGGGACAGGGGCGGGTGCAGGTGAGTCCCGAGCTGATCGACGTCGCCCATGCGACCGCCAAGTGGCAGCAACCGTTCGACGCGCCCTTGACCGACGTCTTTCAGGTCCAGGCCGACATCGCCGGCCGAGTCGCGGGCGCGCTCGGGGTCGCGCTGGGTGCCGGCGAGCGGCAGACGTTGACGGAGCGGCCCACTGCCAACCTCGACGCTTACGATGCGTATCTCAAGGGAGAACAGGTTTCTGCGGGGCTCTCGACCGCGGGGCTTCCGCCGCTGCAGCAAGCCATCACTCACTATGCCCGGGCGGTGGCGCTGGACTCGGGCTTTGCGCCGGCCTGGGCCCAGTTGTCCCGGGCCAACTCCCTGCTCTACTTCAGGGGCACCGGCTCCGCGAGTCTGGCCGAGGCTGCGCTCCGGGCGGCAGAGCGGGCAGTGGCGCTGGCGCCGGATCGCCCCGAGGGATACCTCGCGCTGGGCGACTATCACGCCAACATCTCGGGTGAATACTCCGAAGCGTTGAAGCAGTACGCCGAGGGCCGGCGGCTCGCTCCGGCGAGTGCCGACCTGCTCACCGCGACAGCGCTGGCGGAGCAGCGGCTGGGCCGCTGGGATCAGGCCCTGGACCATCTGGAGCAGGCTCGGCGGTTGGACCCCCGCTCGGCATTTACCGCGCGCCGCTATGCCTACACCCTGCTCTGGCTCCGGCGCATCGACGAGGCCCGCGCGGCGTACGCTCAGACCCGCCTGCTCGACCCGGCCAACCTCGCGACCATCGAGCAGCAGGCGATGCTCTCGCTGATGCAAGGCGACCTCGATAGCGCCCGCGCCGTCCTGCGAGCGGCACCTCGCGAGGTGGATACAGCGCTGGTGGCCTACGTGGCTACCTATTGGGATCTGGTGTGGCTGCTGGACGACGAACAGCGGAAGCTACTGCTCACTCTGACTCCCGAGCCATTCGGCGGAGACCGGGGAGGATGGGGACTCGCGCTGGCTCAGGCTTATGCTCTGAGCGGCCGGCCGGCGCTGGCCCGCGCCTACGGCGATTCGGCGCGAATCGCGATCGAGGCCGAGATGCGGCAGAACCTCAACGACCCCGGCCCCCGGATGTATCGGGCGGTGGCCCTGGCGTATGCCGGTCGCACCGAGGAGGCGGTGCGCGAGGGGGAGCGGGTCATCACCGATCGACCGCTCTCCCGGGATTCCTACATCGGCGCCTATTACCGGCACATGCTGGCCCGGATCTATCTGATGGCGGGGAAGCCGGACCGGGCGATCGGGCAGCTGGAGGAGCTGCACCGGATTCCATATTTCCTGACGCCGGGATGGCTGCGGATCGATCCCACGTTTCAGGCGCTCAGAGGGAATCCGAGGTTCGAGAAGCTGGTGAGCGGTGGGCGGTAAGGCGGTAAGGCGGTAAGGCGGTAAGGCGGTAAGGCGGCGCGTGAGGGTAAGAAGGAACCTCATCCCGAGCGTGGCGAGGGATCTACTCAGTACATCCGCTCTATTGCCAACTTATCTCGGTACCGACGTCCCACTTTACCGCTCACGCTTACCAGCTTACCCGCTTACCCGCTTACCGAAGCGAGGACCCCTCAACCTTCCGCTCTTGATGCGTTCTTGATCCCCTTCCGCGATGGTGTGTCGACCTGATCGCACACCTTATTGGGAGGATTCCATGTCGCGTATCTCATCGTCACTCCTCACCTTCGCGGCCAGCCTCCTCACGCTGGCCTCCTGCGATGAGAAACCGAGTCTCACCGAGCCGGAGACGATTGCTCCGGCCGCTCCGGCGTTCGCGATTGCCGCCAATAGCTGGGCCAGCAAAGCGAGCATGCCTACCGCCCGCTGCCTGCGAGCCGCGGGCGGCCTGACCAACGCCTCGGGCCAGGCGATCCTCTACGCCATTGGCGGCGATGTGAAATGCGGGTCGAGTGATCCTGTCACGTCCGTAGAGGCCTATAATGTCGCGACTAACACCTGGAGAACCAGAGCGCCTCTACCAGCGCGACTCTTTGAACTGAACCAGGCAGCGGTGATCGGCAAGAAGATCTATGTCACCGGTGGATTGGTTGAGCCGGAATTCCCCTTCTCGCTTGTGAGTGCTCTTTTTGTATATGATCAAGTCACCAACACCTGGACTCGCAAGAGTGACATGCCAAGCGCAGGGTATGCAGTCACTAGCGGCGTTGCCGGCGTGATTAACGGCAAGCTCTACGTGTTGAATGGCTTCACGTACACTCCCTGCGAGGGAGATTGTGGTGAAACCAGACCCGATTTCTATCGTTATGACCCAGCCACTGACACCTGGATCTCGTCGAAAGACCTCGGGCGGCCGATCCCCCCCTGCCCCGGCGGGCACGAGTTGGGATCCGCGGCCGTCATTAACGGAAAATTCTACGTGGCCGGCGGCAGGTGGGGAAACGGAATCAGCAACAAGCTCCATGTCTACGATCCGGTCACCAACAGCTGGACCGAGAAGGCCAGGCCGTTGCGCCGGCGCTGGGGCACA
>DASSED010000064.1:0-8794 GCA_035695405.1 Gemmatimonadales bacterium | reverse complement strand
CGGGTGCTGGAAGACACCAACGTGCAGTCGGCCATCACCTATCTGGCCAAAGTTCTTCACCCGGTGGCTCACGAAGGCCATGCGCTGAATCAAACCCACGCCGATGTCACCCGAGACGTCGTTGCCACTCTGGGTCCCGCCTCGCGCGGATATGTCCTCCTGCTCCTGGGAGCAGTCTCCCTCTTTCTCATCGGCGTGCTCACGTTCTTGGTCCTCATCAAGGATGGGCTGGGGCACGCGGGCTACAACCCCCCGATCTTCTGGAGCGTCTACATCACGACGTTCGTGTTCTGGGTGGGTATCGGGCACGCTGGCACACTGATCTCGGCCATTTTGTTTCTCTTTCGATCGCCCTGGCGCACCGCGGTCTACCGCTCGACCGAGGTCATGACGGTGTTTGCCGTCATGACTGCCGGACTCTTTCCGATCATCCATATCGGACGGCAGTGGATCTTCTACTGGCTGCTGCCGTATCCCAACCAACGGTTTCTCTGGCCCAACTTCAAATCACCGCTGATCTGGGACGTATTCGCCATCTCCACCTACCTGACCGTCTCGACCACCTTCCTGGTGTTTGGGCTGGTTCCTGATGTCGCGGCGGTTCGAGATCGGCTCACCGGCTGGCGCAAGTCGATCTACTCACTGACGTCGGTAGGATGGCGTGGTACCAATAACCAATGGCGCCACTACTCGCGGGCCTATCTCTATCTGGCTGCCCTGGCCACCCCGCTCGTGCTGTCGGTTCACTCCGTGGTTTCCTGGGACTTCGCTTCCGGCATCGTCCCCGGATGGCACGGGACGATCTTCGCTCCGTATTTCGTGGCGGGAGCCATCTACTCCGGCATCGGTATGGTGCTCACCCTGATCATTCCGCTCCGGCGGGCTTTGGGAATCGAGCATATGATCGGCGAGTACCACTTCGATAACCTGGCCAAGCTAACGCTGCTTACGGGATCAATTCTCCTGTACGCCTATGCCATGGAGTATTTCATCGCCTGGTACAGCGGCAACATCTTCGAGCAAACCACGTTTTACCGGCGAGCGTTCGGTCCCATGTGGTGGGCCGGCTGGACCATGATCATCTGCAATGCCCTGGTGTCACAGCTGCTGTGGTTCCGGAAGATTCGCACCAACATCACGTCGCTGTTCGTGATCTCGATCTTCATCAACATCGGTATGTGGTTCGAGCGCTACGTCATCATCGTCTCGTCGCTCAGCAACGATTACATCCCTTGGGCCTGGGGCCAGCTGAATCCTACCTGGGCCGACTGGGGCATTCTGGCCGGCTCCTTCGGCTGGTTTGGGATGTGGTTCATGCTGTTCGCCAAGAACTTTCCCATCGTGGCGATTCAAGAGATCAAGGAAATGATCCCGATGCCACGACGCCAGAGGGCAGCCCATTGATGCCGCTGCTCAAACGAGCGAAGCCGGTTGCCGGCGTGCTCGCCTCCTTCGGTTACGTGGACGCCGCCGTCGAGGCGATCCGCGCGGTAAAGGCGCTGGGCATTCGTGACCTGACGGTCTACACCGCGGCGCCCAACCATGAGATCGAAGAGGCTCTGGGGGAGCGGGTCAGCCCGGTCCGCCTGTTCACGTTGATCGGCGGACTCAGCGGCTGCACAGCCGGCTTTGCCATGACGATCTGGATGTCCTATGACTGGCCGGTGGTGGTCGGGGGTAAACCCATTGCCTCGATCCCACCCTACGTCGTCATCGCCTTCGAGCTCACCATTCTCATGGGGGCTCTCATCACCGTGGCCGCGGTTGCGCTGTTCTCGATTCTCATGGGGAAGCGTGGCGTGGCCTATAACCCCCGGTTTACCGACGATCAGATCGGGATCTTCGTCCCGGTGAGCTCGGATCAAGCGGGGCGGGTGGAGCATCTGCTGCGTTCGGCAGGTGCGGATGAGGTGTTGTATGAGGGCTAGGCTGCTCGCGGGCGTGCTCCTGCTCTTTACCGGCGGCTGTGATTACTACTATTACCGCCTGCCTTCTCCCGACGATCTCTGGCACGTGATACCGTGGTTCGATCACATGGTCCACGCCCGCTACATTCGTCCCTACGAGACCCAGGCGGTCCCGCGCTACACTCCCGTGGGGAGCGTCCCGGTCTCAGGAGGCGAGCCGGACTGGTCCGCGGAATGGGTTACGGGAAAGACCACCACTGTCAACGCGCTGAAGAACCCGTTCGGGAGCGGGGGCGCGCCGCATCCAGCCGGAACCAGCGCGCCGAGTATTCCGCGCGAGGTGGATGCCGCGGGTGACACTCTCTACCAAAACTTCTGTAGCGTTTGCCATGGTCCGACCGGCAATGCCGATGGCACCGTATCGCGGCAAATTGGAGCGCCTTCGCTGATCACGTCTCGAGCCCGAGCCTACAGTGATGGGTACATCTATAGCATCATTCGCTATGGTCGTGGGGTCATGCCGCGTTACGGTGACAAAGTGTATGCACCGGCCGATCGCTGGGCCATCGTGAACCATGTCCGCAAGCTCCAGTCGCGGTCGCCCGCACCCCCCGCGCCACCGGGAACTGCCACGCCGGTCCCACCGGCTCCAAGCGCGACGGGCTCGACCGAGGAGGTACCGCGGTGACACCCACCCTCCACGACCGTCTGGTACAGCGGGCCGTTGCAGCCCGCTATGATCTTTTCATCGGCGTGGGTGCCGGCCTCACGATTCTGGGGCTGATTCTCTTCATCCAGTCGCTCGCTGAGGGAATGGCCGACCGGGCGTGGCAGCTGTTCCATGTGAATTGGATCTACTTCACCGGGTTGGCAGCCGGTTCGGTCGCCTTTGCGGCGGTTCAGAAAATCACCAACGCGAAGTGGTCGGGCATGATCATCCGCTTCGCCGAGGCCGGGGTCGCGTTTCTTCCCATCTCGCTCATCGGTCTCGTTCTGATTTTTACCGCGGGCTATCCCTCGATTTACGGCCCGATGCAAACCGCGCTTCCCACCCTGCAGCACTCGAAGGCGGTGTGGCTGTCGCACTCTTTCATGTTCGCCCGGCTGGCGATCGGCTTGGTGGCGCTGACGATTGTCGGCTGGAAGCTGGTGCGAGCCGATCTGGTGCCTGACATGTTCGTCACTCGGGGAGGGGCGCCGGTAGGACGTCGTAATCTGTTCGAGCGCTGGTCGCAGGGCTATCAACCGAATTCGGCCGCCGTGCTGGCCCACGAGGAGCGGATCCACCGGTTGGCCCCGATGTACACGGTGATGTACGCCTATGTACTCACCGTCCTTGCGTTCGATTGCATCATGGCGCTCCAGCCGCACTGGTTTTCCAATCTGCTGGGTGGCTTCATCTTCATGGGCGCGTTTCTGGGTGCCCATATGTTGGTGGCGCTGCTCTCGATGTATGGCGCGGCGCACCTGGGAGTGTCGGACTTGGTATCGCCCAAGCAGCGGCACGATCTGGGCAAGCTGTGCTTCGGGTTCACCGTCTTCTGGACCTACCTGATGTGGGCCCAATTCCTGGTGATCTGGTACGGCAACCTTCCGGAGGAGACCGGATTCGTGTTCGCCCGGTTGTGGGGCCATTGGCTCCCCATCGGCACCGCCGTTGGAGTGATGGTATTCATCATCCCGTTCTTCGGCTTGCTGGGAGTGGCCCCGAAAAAAAATCGGGTGATCATGGGATTCTTCGCGACCGTGAGCCTGCTGGGACTGTGGCTGGAGCGGTACCTACTGGTGATGCCCTCTGTCAGCCCGCTTCCGGGTCCCGTCTTTGGCAAACCCGAGATCGGGCCAACGCTGGCTTTTCTGGGGCTATTCCTCCTCGCCTATGCGATTTTCGCCCGGAGCTTTCCCATGATCTCGCCGCGCTTGGCCGAGATCACCTTGGATCGGGAGCGGGGTCATGCAATTATGTCCGCGGAGTTCGATCATGAGGAAGGGCCGCGCGACTATGTGCCGCCGGAGCTGCTGGATCGGAGGAGCCGGCCCAGGTAGTTATTTACTCCGCATCTCCGCGTTCAGCCGCCGGATCATTGCCAGCAGACTGTCCGAGGGAAGGGCCCCGGTGATCACCAGCATCCGATCGCCCCGCTGCATGGCCATGGTCCGGTCGGCGTGCTCGGAGTCATTCGGTGTCGAGGCCGTGATACCGGAGGCCGGTAGCGGATCGGTCATCGTGCGGCGTGCCAGGAGCTGGGAGACGTCGTTCGTGGGGCCCTCGATCGTCCGAATCACCTCACCCGAAGAGAGCTGCTGCGCCACGACCATCAGAGGCTGTTTGCCCTGCTCGCTGGTCTGAACCTGAACCTGTACCACCGGCAATCCGTCGATATACGGCAGCTTGTCTCCTGCCTCCGCTTTTGCCCCCGCCCACGACATGGTTCGCCACATACCGTCCAGCTCGGGCTCCGAGCGCGGTATATCGAACGAGGTGAGCTCTAATGCCGGTGGTGCCGCGACCGGAGGAACCAGGACCGTGTCGCTGCGGGCGGGGGTGGGCCTGCGGTGCCTGCGCGGGGCAGGGGTACTGGCGGCCGCCTGGACCCGGGGGAGTGTTGCTGCCGGGGTAACCAGAGGCAGCACCGCAACTGGAGGTGCGGGAGCGGGGGCCGGCGGGCTGGGCCTCAGGAAGAGACTCGCGGTCCAGCCCAGGCCCACGGCGCCGATGAAGCTTGCGGCCCACACAACCCGCTGAACCTTTCGCCGGCGAGCGGAGACTTCGCTGGCGGCACGTCGTCGGAGAGACTCGAACTCGGTGGGGAAGCTGCGAGGAGGAGCCAGCCGGGCCAGCAGAGCCGTCGTGCGATCGCGCAAGGCGGCGATCCCGTCTCGGTTGGCCTGGCACCAGGGACAGACCGCAAGATGGCTCTCAATCTCGACGCACTGGGATCGACTCAGCCCCTGGTCCAGATAGGCGTGAAGCTCGTCCTCAGGAATGTGCCGCATGGCTTCCTTGGTTGTGCTGCCGGTCATGAGCCTCGACCAAGCGCCGTCTCGCGCGGGCCAGCGTAGTTCCGACCGCACCCAGAGCCAGTCCGGTTTGGGCCGCGATCTCGGGATAACTCAGCCCGGCGTCCCACAGGAGCAGAATCTCGCGGTCGCGAGGGGTCAAGGTGCCCAGCGCCTCCTTAACGGAGGCCACTCGCTCATCGTGCTCGACCGCGGAGTCGGCCGCGGGCGCAATTGTCGGCTGCGCTATCGGATCCGCCTTCAGTAAGGTGAGGTGGCGCTTCCGACGCACGGCCGCACGCGCTTCATCCCGTGCCAGATTGGCCGCAACCGCAAAGACCCAGGCCCTGGGTTTGTCCGGCCGGTGAGCCAGCGCCCTCACGAAGACCTCTTGCGCCAGATCCTCGGCGCGCTCCGCGTCCCAAACCTTGCGGTACAGGAAACGAACCACAGCGGTGTAGGTGGTCTGATACAGCTGTTCGAGCTCGTCAGTCACGTGCTCTCCTGGAGCTCCGGGTACGTCCGACCCATCGGTCGAGTCGTCCAAGAGGACGGACAATCCCCCGGAACTTGCACAATCCCAGCTATTTCGGCGAACCCCGCCGGGCAAAGACACAGCCCGGATGAAGTCCCTGCTTCTTCTCCGGCCACTCACTGCATAGATCGGGCTTGGCCGGACGGCCGTCGGCCCGAAAGCGGCCATGGAGGGCGCAGCCGATCCCATCGTCGTCCAGAAATCCGCAGGAGGAAATCATTTCGGCCTCGATGGAGAAGTCGCCGGCCCGCTCCACCTTGCAGAGATACGGCGATTGGCGCGACCGCACCAGGGCCTCGAGTCGTCGTTGCCGCCGGGTGCACATGATTTCGATCTGCAGATCACGGCAGCATGCAGCGCCCCGGGTGTGGTCCGCGGTCCGGCATGGCGCCAGGGCGCAAGGATTGTTGTCCGAGACGATGGGAAGACTCCGGCGCTGCGGTGGCAGTGACCGCACCGCCGTCCGGCGGTTCTCCACGATGAGGAACCGGTCTCGCGCTAAGCGGCGCGGCTGCTCGACCCGCACCGGTCCCCGGGGTGTGGGGCCGGAGAAGCCATGGGCCCGGCATTCCGAAACCATTCCGTTCCGCCGAAGGTAGCGACAGGGCACATGGAGGGTCGCGTTGACATAGAGCTCGCCCTCATCCTCCCAGATTTCGGCGAACGTGATGTGTTGCGTATGCCCGAGCAGCCAAGTGGTCTCGTGATCCAACGAGGTGGTTCCCTCTTCCAGCGCGCCTACTCGGAGGACCACCGGAAGCGCTCGGCAGTGCGAGCCCAAACGTTGACATGGCGGGGCGAGCGGTGTCCTGGCACCAACGGATGAGGAAGGAATCGGTTCCATGAGGGAAACTAAGGGGCTCGGGAGTGGCGTTGCATCGTCCTCGTGCCACTACCGTTCTTCGACTCTGCGCTTATCATAGTGAAAGGGTTCACAAAGTAGTGCAACTCTTGCTTCGGAGGCGGAGTACCGAAATGCGGACGATTTCCATTGTGGCCGGGCTTACCGTGATGCTCGCGGCCTGTGGCGGCGGCGAAAAGAAGACTCAGGAGCAGCCCGCGACGGGAGGAGCGCCAAGCGCAGGTGCTGCGGACACCTCAGCGCCGACACCGGCTGCTGCTCCGGCAGCGGCAACCGGTAAGAGCCACGACGTGAACATGGTGCTGGACGGATCCAAATACAAGTTCGACCCTGACAACCTGACCATCCAATCGGGTGATGTCGTGCGGTATCATAATAAGAGTGGCGGGCCGCATAACGTATCATTCTGGCCTGACAGCGTACCGTCAGGCGCCGCGGACCTTCTCAAGAAGAACATGCCGAATCAAATGGCACCACTGGAGGGTCCGCTCCTGACCGAGCCCGATGCGGTGTACGAAGTCAGTTTTGCCGGTGCTCCCAAGGGAGACTACAAGTTTTATTGTCTCCCCCACTTGGCACTGGGAATGCACGGGAAGGTGTCCGTCAAGTAGGAAACCATCGGTCGAGACGGGTAAGCCAAGCGCCCAAGAGCGTAAGCGGGAAGCGAGCAACGTCAGGTCAGGAGCTCGCGACCCGCTTTCGTATGCCTAGCTAGGCCGTGGCTGGAATCAGCTTCTTGGTGCCCAGCACCAGCGTCACCACCCCACCAACTATCAGGCCCGCCAACGCATCAACACCGTAGTGCATCTGGCAATAAACCACCCCGAGAGTCAACAAGACCGTAGGAATCGACAGCAGCAGGCCCAGTCGGGGTGAGGCCCTCATCGCGGCGAGCGTGGCGGCCATGGCTGCAGCAACATGGGAAGATGGAAAGGCCGCACCATAAGAACTTCCGGTGGCCAGGGCATCATAAGCCAGCCGCGCCGGAAGGTTAGCCGTGAACCAGGAGGCGGGGCGAGGAAACTCATAGTAGGGTCCCGCCACCGGGAAGAAGATGAAAAACAGGTAGCAGACGATGAAGGTGGTGATGACGGTCAGCACGAAGCGACGCACAGCAGCCAGATCGCCTTGCCACGCAAAGTACAGCGCCGGCGCGGAGATGATGAGGTAGTATGAGAGGTAGGCGCCATGGAAGATGCTGGACCAGGCCACACTCGGCGCCGACTGCCACCAGCGCTGACTCACCTGGGTTCCAAAGACGATCTGCTCCCAGTGGCGCACCAGGACGTCATACACGCGCATCGAGGGGGAATTGAGGACATCGAGCTCGCTGTATAACGCCGGCAGCAGGAAGAGAGGATAGAGCTCTCGAACGGTCCTGCCGATCGGCCCCAATCCGGGCCGGGTGATAAGAATCAGTAAGATCCCGAACAGGGCGTGAGCCACCAGAAGCCACCAACACCCCGGACGCTGGGGAGCTCGAATGGCGGCCACCACAGAAACGATCGCGAGGTAGCCGGCCAGGAGGAGATCCACCAGCCGCAAAGGGGTGCCTGTCCTGGTCCTTACTCGCTCGATGACGGGAGTCGCTACAGCCATCCGGCCTCGCGGTACCATCGGTATGTCTGAGCCAGGCCGCGCTGCAGATCGTACGTCGGCTGCCAACCGGTATCCTGCATGAGCCGGGACGGATCGCCGGTCCAGGCGGCCTGAAAGAACTCATTGGCTTTGTCGGTGGGCAGTATCGTTGCTCCCCCGGTGAGTCGGGCGAACGTCTCAGTCGTGGCGAGGGCCGCGAGGCCGATTCGCCGGGGTATGGTAAGGGTGCTCACTGAGCGCCCCATGACCGTGCCGATGGCGCGGCCCAGGTGGGCACTGGAGAAAATCTCCGGATGAGAGGCGTGGTAGATCCGGCCGGTTGCCGCCGGTGCCACAGCGGCTTGCATCAGCGCGGTCGCGAGATCGGCGGCGTGGACGGCGGACAGCTCTTGACGTCCATCACCGAAGACCGGAGCGAACCCGAGTCGGGCAATCCGGAAGATCTTGAGGACTTCCCGGTCTCGGGGCCCGTAAACCATGGGCGGGCGGATAACGGTCCAGGGACACTGAGCCGAGCGGACGACCTGCTCAGCCGCCAGCTTGCTTCGACCGTACGCGGTGACCGGTCTCGGCTCTTCCGTCCCCGACAAGGGCACTCCCGGTGCCGCCGGGCCGGCTGCGGCGAGTGAGGACACCAACACAAAGCGAGCAACCCCCGAGCGTTCCGCAGCCCGGAGCATATTTCCGGTCCCGTCGCGGTTGAACCGGAGAAAATCCTCTTCATTCCGGGCAGCCACGACCCCGGCAACATGGTAGACCTGGTCCTGCCCTTGGGCCGCCTGCTCCAGCGCCGGACGATCGTCGAGATCGCCATACACGACCTTGACACCTGCGGCGCTCAGCTCTGCCGCTTTGGCTCGAGACCGAGCCAACGCGGTCACCTCGGTCCCA
>DASSED010000063.1:0-4809 GCA_035695405.1 Gemmatimonadales bacterium | reverse complement strand
TTTCCGATGGACTCCAGGAGCTTCCTGCTGCGCTGGCTCGTGGACTTGCCAGCGAGATCAGACTGCGGTCCCCCGTGACGCAGCTGCGTCAGAATGAAAGTGGCTGGACGGTGGGGGCCGCGTTCCAGACTCCAGAACTATACGATGCGGTGGTGTATGCGGCCCCGGCGTACGCACTGGACGACATCGATCTCGATCTTCCGGGCGGCGAACGACTGTCCACGCTTTCCAGTATCATTTACCCGCCGCTCGCGGTCCTCGCGCTCGGCTTCCGACGAGAACAGGTGCCGCATCCGCTCGATGGCTTCGGTTTTCTCGTCCCCGAAGTGGAGCGGCGCCGCATACTCGGCGGCATCTTTTCCTCGTCGATCTTTCCCGATCGGGCACCGGCGGAACATCTCCTCCTCACCATCTTCGTGGGAGGCACCCGGGATCCGGATCTGGTCCAATCCGACGCCCAGACTCTCACCGCCCGGGTGCTGGATGACCTCCGGGCATTGATCGGAGCCCAGGGAGAGCCGACCTTTCGCGCCTTTCAAGTGTGGCCCAAGGCCATTCCTCAGTACACGCTGGGCTATGGTCGGTTCAAAGACATTGCCGTAGAGACTGAGCAGCGGAATCCTGGACTCGTCCTGGCGGGAACGTTTCGCGATGGGATTGCGCTGGGTGAGGCCCTGGAATCTGGCGAACGTGCCGCGCACCGAATTTTCGATTCCGCCGCGGTGACAGTGCAGCCGTCACGGGCGCAGCGTTCGGGTCGCACAGTTTCGAGGGCGGGACAGGATTGAGCCAGCGCTCCTCACTAATTCGAATCGGCACTCGGGGAAGCAGGCTGGCAATCTGGCAGACGGAGTGGGTCCGGAGCCGGTTGCACGCGGCAGGCTTTGAAACCGATCGACTCGAGATCAAGACCACGGGCGATCTGGTCCCCGACGTACCCCTGGCACAACTCGGCAGCCGGGCCCTTTTCACCAAACAGATCGACGACGCCCTTCTCGATGGCCGGATCGATCTGGCCGTTCATTCGTTCAAAGATCTCCCTACACAACTGCCTCACGGGATTAGCATTGCCGCGATCGCACCTCGGGAAGATCCGACCGATGCGCTGGTGGGCCGATCGTCGATCGTCCTAAACGAAGTTCCTAACCACGGCGTTGTGGCAACCAGCAGCCTCCGACGCCGGGCGCAGCTGCTCAACGTGCGACCGGATCTCCACGTGGTTGACGTGCGGGGCAACGTCGACACCCGGATTGCCAAGCTCGAAGGCCAATCCGGGTGGTCCGCGATTGTCCTCGCCACGGCCGGATTAGTGCGCCTGGGTCTCCACCATCGAATCGGTGAACGGATCCCCCCGGACACAATGTTGCCGGCACCGGGACAGGGAGCCCTCGCGTTGACCGTGCGGACCAGCGATTCCCGGGTCGAGGTCGCGGCCCGCGGCGCAGCGCACGATCCGGTTACCGCCTTCGCCGTTCTGGCTGAGCGGGGATTTCTCGGAAGACTCGAAGGAGGCTGTCAGGTCCCAATCGCGGCCTACGCGGTGGTGAGTGGGACCGGGCGCGGACATGCACTCCGGCTGCAGGGCCGAGTGCTCTCACTCGGCGGCGAGCGGAAGGTCGATGGGGCAGAGCAGGGTATTGTCTCGGTCGAAGCCGATGCCGAAGCCATCGGAGTCCGCTTGGCTGAACGGTTGCTCCGGAATGGGGCGGCGGAGATTCTGAGCGGAATGCGCGGATCGGTCGTTGCTCAGGTGCCAGAGCCCTGACCAATCACACAGTGGTGCTCACGGCTTCAGCCGGAGCGTTCCCGGGCTTGATGGCGGCTCTCAAGCGGCTTCCGGTGGCCGTGGAGCAACGCCCGCTCATGAACTTTGCGCCCCCGCAGGACTGGGCCCCTTTGGACGACGCCTTGGCTTGTTTGAATCAATACGGGGCGGTTGCGGTGACGTCGCCTCGCGCGGCCCAGGCAGTGGCGGAGCGCCTGCGAGCCCGCTCAGCAGCAGTTTCTGCTGGTTCCCTTCCGGTAGCATGGGCCTCCGGGCCGGCCACCGCGGTAGGGCTCGACGGCCTGTTAGGTTCGGTTCGATTACCGGCAACTCGCGGCGGCCGTCTTGGTGCGGCCCACGCGTTGGCCCGCGCAATGCTCGCGGAACACGTAGCTGGCCCGGTACTTTTTCCCTGCGGTGAGGCGCATCGGGAAGAGTTGCCTGCCGTGCTCCGATCCGCCGGGCTTTCGGTGGACGAAATTGTCTGCTATCGCTCCGTCCTGGCAGACGTGGCCGATGCCCGTGTGGCGGCACAATTGGGAACCATTCTCATTGTCGCAAGTCCTATGGTTGCGAGTCTTCTGGCGCAGGCCTGTCCCCGCGGTCACCGTCCTGGGCTTTTGGCAGTCGGACCCACCACCGCGGAGAGTGCGCGGGCCGCGGGCTGGCCGCCTGCAGCCGTCGCCGTTGAGCCCAGTGTGCGTGGCCTCGCTGCAGCCGTGAAAGGGTTGCTTGAGAATCGCTGAAGCGGTAGACGACCTCTTCCTTCGCGCCTGCCGTGGCCTCCCGGTCGAGCGGCCGCCGGTTTGGATGATGCGCCAGGCGGGGCGCTATTTACCGGCCTACCGCGCCGTGCGGGAGCGAGCCGATTTCCTTACGATGGTGAGCACGCCGGAGCTGGCTACGGAGGTCACCCTGCAGCCGGTGGATCTTCTGGGTGTGGATGCAGCGATCATCTTCAGCGATATCCTGGTGATCCCACGAGCCATGGGGATGGAGCTGACGTTCGACGAGGGCGTGGGCCCGCGTTTCCCGCAGCCGCTCCGGTCGCGAGAGCAGCTTGCCCGCCTGAAGGACGTCGCTGCCGAAGATGATCTGGGGTACGTGCTGGATGCGCTCCGGCTCACCCGGCGCGAGCTGGCCGACCGGGTTCCCTTAATCGGATTCGCAGGAGCGCCCTGGACCCTGATGAGTTACATGGTCGAGGGGGGAAGCTCGAAGTCATTTTCCGCCGCCAAGCGCCTGTTGGTCGAAGATCCGAGCTCGGCGCACGCACTGCTGGAGCGGCTGGCCCGTGCAGTCGGTCACTTTCTCATTGCCCAGGTGAAGGCCGGCGCCCAGGCCGTCCAGCTCTTCGATTCGTGGTCGGGCGCCCTGGGACCGGCCGATTTCCGCGAGTTCGCGCTCCCCCATCTTCGAGATGCCACACGGCTGGCCCTGAGCGCCGGCGCACCGGTCATCGTCTTCTGCCCCGGCTCAGGGTGGGCGCTGAGCGAGATCGCGAGGGAAACCGGGGCGGACGTGATCGGGGTGGACTGGCAGACCGATCCCCGCATGGCCCGCCGATCAGTGCCGCGAGAGCGGGCTGCTCTACAGGGAAATCTGGATCCGACCTGGCTCTACGCTTCCCCGGCCACGATTCGGGAGCGCACTCACCGCATGCTGGAGGATTTTGGTCCGGGTGGCCACATCGCAAACCTGGGACACGGGATTTTGCCGGACGTGCCGGTGTCTCATGCCCAAGCGTTCGTCGACGCGGTGAAGGAATGGCGCCCCCGGTGAGTCCAGCCCCTTTCCGCGAGCGGGTAGCCGAGCGGATCACCCGACTGCACGACCAAGCGACGGAGCTGTTCACTGGGCTGGACCAAGGCGGATCCTTCCGAGAGGACCGCTGGGATCGGCCCGAGGGCGGCGGTGGGGTCAGCCGGGTGCTGTCGGAAGGAGCCACCTTCGAGAAGGCGGGGGTGAACCGCTCTACGGTCGACGGGGTTCTCTCGGCTCAGCTGGCCCAACGGCTCGGTGCCCGGCCGGTCACCCCCGACTCGAGTCGCTTCTTCGTCACCGGCCTCAGCCTGGTGGTTCACCCCCGAAGCCCCATGGTGCCGACCGTCCATCTCAATGTGCGCTACTTCGAGATCACAGGCCCCCTCGGCGAGCCGATCGATGCCTGGTTTGGTGGCGGCACCGATCTCACTCCCACATACCCGTACCCGGACGACGCCGCCCATTTCCACCGGGTGCTCAAGGCAGCCTGCGATCGCCACCAGCAGAGCTTCTATCCCCGGTTCAAAACCTGGTGCGACCACTACTTCGTCAACCTGCACCGGGGTGACGAACGCCGTGGAGTCGGAGGCATCTTCTTCGACAACCTCCGGGCCGGGGAAGGCGGGCTGGATCTGGAGCGGCTGCTCCAGTTTGTGACGGAGGTTGGAGAAGTCCTGCCCGAGGCGTATGCGCCGATCGTGGAACGGCGGCGCCAGCTTTCTTACGGGGAGCGTGAGCGCCGCTTCCAACTGGCACGCCGGGGCCGCTATGCCGAGTTCAATCTGGTGCATGACCGGGGCACCCTGTTTGGCCTGGCGACGGGCGCCCGGATCGAGAGCGTTCTCATGAGCCTGCCGCCCCTGGCGGCCTGGGAATACGCACCCTCCTATCCCGCTGATTCCTTCGAGACGGAGCTGCTGGCGATGCTCGAGCCGAGGGATTGGACAGCTTGAGACCATAGACCCTTCCTTGCATTAGTCCCAGCCGACAAGGCGCTGACGGCCGCCACACTTGTGGGTCTGCCGCAGCGGTGTGACGCGGCCCCAGGCCATGGGCTAGATCCATCTCAACTCAATAGTTGCGTGGACGGCTCGAGGGGTGGCGCAGAGCGCTCTCTAGTGGCACGGGTCTGGCACATTGGGGGTTGAGCTCGCGCGATGTTGAAGGCGCGCGGACCGCTTGTGCTCCTCAAACAATATGCTTCCTGCTGGGACGATTCTATGCGATCGATCGGTTTGGCTGCCGTGGTCACCGGAACCCTTGTGCTGGTGTCGGCCTGT
>DASSED010000062.1:0-18926 GCA_035695405.1 Gemmatimonadales bacterium | reverse complement strand
GGCGGCAATCTCCCCACCTCGGCGGCTCTGATGGGGAATGCAGTCATCTGGAAGCCTGCCGCCTCGGCCATGCTGAGCAACTGGTACTTCTACCAGCTGCTCCAACAGGCGGGACTACCTCCTGGCGTGATCAACTTCCTTCCCGGCAACTCGGTTGAGGTCAGCCAAGCGCTTCTGGCTGCCCCGCACCTGGCCGGCATTCATTTTACCGGCTCCACCCCGGTATTCCAGAGTCTGTGGCGGTCAGTCGCCGAGAACCTCCATAGTTACACCGGCTATCCCCGAATCGTCGGCGAGACCGGGGGCAAGGATTTTATTCTGGCTCACCCGAGTGCCGACGTCGATGCGCTTGCCGCCGGCATCGTCCGCGGCGCTTACGAGTATCAGGGCCAAAAGTGCAGCGCCGCCTCCCGAGCCTATATCCCCGAGACGCTGTGGCCAGCGGTGCGCGACCGGGTGATTGCCATGATCCAGGATATCTCGGTTGGAGACGTGGCGGACTTTCGCAACTTCATGGGTGCAGTCATCGACCGGCGGGCGTTTGCCCGCCTGCGTGATCACCTCGAAGCCGCCAAGCAGGATCCCGGGGTCAAGGTACTCGCAGGGGGTGGAACGGATGATTCCGTGGGCTACTTCGTCCAGCCGACGCTGCTGCAGGTGGATGATCCTCGTTATCGGCTCATGTGCGAAGAGATCTTCGGTCCCGTGCTCGCGGTGTATGTCTATCCCGACGCGCGCTGGGCTGAGACCCTCACCCTGGTGGACCAAACCAGTCCGTACGCCCTGACCGGTGCGGTCTTTGCCCGAGACCGCAACGCGATCAGTCAAGCCGAAAGGGAGCTCAGACACTCGGCCGGGAATTACTACATCAACGACAAGCCAACCGGTGCGGTGGTAGGCCAGCAACCCTTCGGCGGCAGCCGGGCCAGTGGAACCAATGACAAGGCGGGATCGATTCTGAATCTGCTGCGGTGGGTTTCGCCCCGCAGCATCAAGGAGACGCTGAGTCCGCCCCAGGGTTACCGCTACCCCTTCATGGAGGCAGAGTAGGGTTGGTCAATCCCATGCCGTGGCGGTGTGCGCTGGGAGGGATGGTGCTGTGCAGCGGCATCGGTTTTGGAAGCGGGACCCTACCGGCGCTCCGGTACACCGCGAATCAGGTCAATTGCGCTCACTTCCTGGAAACCACGCAGTCGTCCATTGTGACCGTGAGTGGCGGGAGGGTACGGGAGCAAAGCAGCGGACGAACCGCGGTATGGCAATTTCGGGCGGAGCCGGCCATCGAGCAGGTCAAGATCGAAGGGTGGCTCGACTCCCTGGTGCTGTGGCGGAAGTCCAAAGAGGGAACCATCCGTCCTGATACCGATGGTCTGCTCGGGGGTCGGTATCGGGGAAGGTTGAGCAGCATGGGCAGATATCAGAGCCAGGTCAGGCCGTTCATCCCCGACGAAGTTGCTGAGGTGGCCGATATGGGGAGCGCGCTGGACGATCTGTTCCCGCCGTTACCCTCACCTGAGCTACGGCCGGGTCAGGCCTGGAAAGACTCTTCCGGCGTAACCCTTCGTCGATTGGCCGACAGTGCGATGTCAGGTGTTCCACTCTACAGGTTCGAGCTCGAGAGCCACCGGGTGCAGAGGAGTGCCCGGTTGCCCGGCGATACCACTCGCATTGCACTGAGACAGGTTACCGACGAGCAGGGGACCTTTGTGTGGCACCCTACGATGGGCTTGCTGCGCCGCGAGCGGCGGATCGTGGTGGAGACCTCGGTTCCGGCCAGCCGCCGAACCGGTCAGCCGGTGCACTCGAAGATCGAGCAGAGCATCGCCTTGGTGCGGGACCTCGATTTTCCACCGGATCAGAACGGCAGCTGCCCGGCGGTATCCTCTTAGACGGAACCTACTGTGCGACTCTGCGTCCGATAAAGCGCTGTTCCGGATCGAAGAGAAGGCAGGCCAACCCGAAAAGCAGCAGCGCCGAGACCACTATAACCAAACAGTCGATCTCGATCGAAAACTCGGCCGGCTGGGAGAAGGCCTGACGCATCAAGTCCACCTGGTACGTCACCGGGTTGACCTGGGCCAACGATCGGAGCAGCCAAGGCATCGTCTGAGTGGGATACAGGGCTCCGCTCACGAACAAGAGCGGAAACAGGACCACGTTGATCACGCCGGCGAAGTTCTCCACCGAGCGGAGCCGGGCGGCAATCACCAATCCCATGACACTGCTGGACATGCAACAGAGTGCCAACGCGCCCGCTGCAGCACCCATCTGCTCCAATGAGACCGGTGTGATCAACGGCGCGAAGATCAGCACGATTCCACCCTGAAGCATCCCCACGAAAACCGCCGCCAACGATCGTCCAGCCAATACTGCCGGAGGCCCCACTGGACTGGCCAGCATCAGCCGCAACATCCCGAACTCCCGGTCGTAGACGGTGGATACAGCCGTCAGCATCGATCCGAACAAGGCTGCCATGACCACGATGCCCGGGAACACAAAGACCTGGTAGGGTAAATCGCCATGGACCCGGGCAATCGCATTGTAGCCGGTCCCCACCAACAACAGCCACATGAAAGGCCGGGCTACACCTCCCAACAGGCGACTGGTTTGCCGGGTTGTGCGAATGAGATCTCGCGTCACGATCCCGTGTATCGCGTTGAACGCACTCATGCGGAGCACGAGGTGGGGAATGAGCTGGGCTCTGCGGGATCTTGGGTCTTGGCGAAGTAGACATCCTCGAGGGTGGGCCGTCGGATCGTAAAGCGCTCGATGCCGGGTGCGGTCCCGGCGAGCTCGACCACAGCATCACGGGCTCCGCTCAGTCCCACGCGGTATCCCCGCTCCGTTCTCACCCGCGTTCGGGTGGCACCCAGGCCACTTAGTGCGTCGACCAGGCGCTCCGCGCCCGGACCCTCGATTTCCGCCACCTCCAGTCCGATGCCGTCCTGTAAGGCTGACGGCGCATCACAGGCGACTACGTTGCCTTGGGCGAGGAGGACCACCCGGTCGGCGGTCTCCGCTTCGGTGAGATAATGGGTGGAGAAGAGCAGGGTGGTCCCCTGACTGCGGCAACGACTCTCCAGCAAGGACCAGATACGGTCCCGGTGTTCCGGGTCCAACCCAACGGTCGGCTCGTCCAGGATGAGCAAATCAGGTTGATGCAGGAGAGCTCGGACCAGGTCGAGGATGCGGCGCCATCCGCCCGAGAGCTCCCGCGCCGGAGTATCCGCACGATCACCGAGCCCCGACCACTCCAGAGCCCTATCGACGCTCTGGTGCGCCGCGGTCGCCCCCAAGCCCATCAGTCGAGCGGCGAAGAGCAGGTTCTCGGTGGTCGTGAGCAGCCCGTCAACCGTGCTGTCCTGAAATACCAGGCCGAGTCGCCGCCTCACCGCTCGGCGTTGGCGAATCACATCCTGGCCGAAGATTCGTGCGGTTCCCCGCGTTGGCGTCAGGAGCGTGGCCAGCAGTAGCATGGCCGTGGTCTTGCCGGCGCCGTTGGGGCCCAGAAGACCAACTATAGAGCCAGGCGAAATGTGAAGGTCAAGTGCGGCGAGCGCTCGAGTAGTTCCGTAGTCGCGACCCAAGCCCTCGGCCTCGATAGCTGGAAAGCCGCTCACACGGACGCGGGCTCACCTGCGATGTAGCGGTACTGGTAATCGTGGATGGGGCGGGACGGCTCGAGCAAGGCCTCATCGATGATTGAGCGCAATGGCGTGAGGCTGCAGACCGGGTCGGTGTTCGCGGCATCTCCGGTGAGGGCAAAGGCCTGGCATCGGCACCCACCGAAGTCCACGGCCTTTCGGGGACAGGAGCGGCATGGCTCCTTCATCCACCCGTCTCCACGGAAGGCACGAAACGCCTCGGACTCATGCCAGATCCACTCCAGCGAATGGTCCCGAACGTTATCGAAATGGAGCGTGGTGATCTGGGTGGCCCCATGGCACGGCAGAGTCGCACCGTTGGGTGCGATGACCAGATAGAGCTTGCCCCAACCTCCGTAGCAGGCTTTGGGGTAGGGCTCATAATAATCCGGCAACACGTAGGTAATCTGCATCCGGCCGCGGTAGCGCTGCATTGCCTGCTCCGCCACCTCGCGAGACCGCTCGACCTGCTCGCGGGTGGGCTGCAGCGCCGCCCGGTTCTTGAGTCCCCAGCCGTAGTATTGGGTGTTCGCCAGCTCGATCCTATCGGCACCCAGATCCGCCGCCATATCAATGATTTCACCGATGCGATTCAGGTTCGCGCGGTGCAGCACCACATTGATAGTGAATCCGAATCCGAGCTCCCGGACCAGTGCGGCAGCCACCTGCTTGTGCTTAACTGAGCGGACTCCTGCGATCTGCTCGGCGATCTCGGGATCTGAGTCCTGAATCGAGATCTGAATGTGCTCCAGACCGGCTTCCTTCAGCCGCTCGGCCCGGGGTCGGGTGAGACCTAGACCCGAGGTAACCAGGGTGGAGTAGAGTCCTTGCCGGCGGGCGTGGTCGGCCAATTCCTCCAGATCCTTCCGCAGCAGCGGCTCGCCACCTGACAGGCCGAGCTGCAATACCCCCAATTTCCGAGCCTGGGTAAACACCCGTTTCCAATCATCGGTGGACAACTCCGACTCGGCCCGAATCAGCTCCAGAGGATTGGAGCAGTAGGGACAATGCAACGGGCAGCGGTGCGTCAGCTCCGCCAGCAGCGTGGTAGGAACATCACCCGGCACGGACCAACTCCCTTTCCGCCATCTGGGTCAGGTACTCGTTCACGTCGCCGCTGACATCCGCGTGATAGCGCTCGCTCAGAATGGTGGCAATCTGCTCCACGGTCCGGCTCCCATTGCAGAGCTCGAGAATGGCGGCACCTGTGTCGTTCAACAGCACGGCTCCCTCGGGATACAGCAGCACATGGCGCTGCCGGACCGTGTCGAAGTCCAACCGGGCCAGACGCCAGAGCCGCGGAACAAAATCAAGCGACAGCATCAGTCCAGATATGCGTGATGAATGGTATCGATCATCACCCAAAGCATCTCGAGCTTGAACGCCAGCGCCTGAAAGGCTCTCCTCTGGCTTTCGGTGGTCCGGCAGTGCTCCTGGACCAGGCGGAGTCCCTGCTGGCTGTCGCGGGGAGCCTGGATCAGGCGGCTGCGGAAGTATTCCAGTGCCTCAGCCCGGATCCAGGGATAATGCTCGGGGAATGCAGCGATCCGTTTCCGCATGAGATCCGGCGCGAAGAGCTCAGTCAGTGAGGACGCGACCGCTTCGATCCACGGTTTGGTCTTGCAGAAGGTCACATAAGCCTCCGCGGCAAACCGGACTCCGGGAAGAACGTGCCGCTCATCTTCCATCTCTTCACGAGGCACCCCGAGTGCCTCTCCCAACCGGATCCACAGCTCGATACCGCCCGTACCGGGCTCGGTCCCGTCGTGATCGACGATCCGCTGCATCCAGAGCCGCCGTACATCGGGATCGGGACAGTTCGAAATGATCGCGGCATCTTTTCGGGGGATCGCGCGTTGGTAGGCGAGCCGGTTGGCCACCCAGCCCTGGAGTTGCCGAGGAGTGAGACGTCCCTCATGCATCAGCTGGTGGAACGGATGCTGGGCATAATATGACGTGCTGAATGACCGAAGTGCCCCGGCCAGCTGCTCTGGCTGCAGCGGGCTTTCCAGCGCCGGGATCGGCGGCGGTGGCGGCGCCGACAAGATGGATGCACTCAGAGTAGTCGTCATCTCACACCATGAAAGTCATGCCGTCTGCGCCTACTTCAAGACCGGCGCGTACGACGGTTGACCGCTCCGGGGAGTCTTCCAGCAACATCGGGTTGGTGTTGTTGATATGGGTGTACACCTTGCGAGGTCGGTGCAGAGCGGTGAGTTGTGCAAGGGAACCACCCGGACCGGAGACCGGCAGGTGGTCCATGTCCCGGGCGCTGTGCTGGCTGATTCCCAAAGCTGCCAGCTCATCGTCGGTCCAGAACGTTCCATCGAAGAGCAAAAGATCCGTCTCAGCCAGGCGCTCGAGCAGGGCAGGCGTGAGATCACCACAGCCGGGGAAGAAGGCGCAGCTTCCGCCGCTCGCCAGATCCTGAACTACCAGCCCCACTGTATGACCATCACCGGCTTCGGAAGCAAAGCGGGGAGGTCCGGCCGGCACTTTGATCGGTTCCACGGAGAGGCCACTCCCACTGCCGTCCATGTACTTGAGATCCATCGCCTTCCCCATCTCCATCCCAGCCACTGTTACCTCGGCAAACGCTTTCGTGACCGGCAGTATGCGGGAATCCCGCTCCAGAATCCAGCGAACCGCATCAGTGCAATAGAGCTGGAGCTTACCGGCTTCCCTCATCAGGAGGATGCCCAGAGTGTGGTCCAGCTCGGCATCGGTCGCGACGATGCCGTGGACGGCCACGTGGCGAGTACCTGAAGGGATCGTGCCCGGTAGGCAGGCGATTTGATCGCGAATATCAGGAGATGCATTCAGGAGGAACCACCGCTGACCATCGGCACTCACAGCGGCGGTGGATTGCAGGCGCCGATGAGCCTGTCCCGGGTCGGATCGAGCCGCGCGGCACGTGGGGCACCAACAGTTCCACTGGGGAAAGCCCCCACCCGCAGCGGTGCCAAGCAGCACGACTCGCATTCTAAACAGCCGAAGGGCCCGCTTTCGCGAGCCCTTGAACTCAGCTCTACTTAGAGCGTCGCGACGTAGGCAGTGACTTCCATCGTGACGGCCACGACTTCAGCTTCGGGCTTGGTCCAGGTCATTGTACGCTCCACACATGAATGGTGATGTCAAGATCAACTGGGTTTTTTCACCCAGTCGGGCCGTCGCGTGACCCGACGACACCCTCCCTTAGGCAGATGCCGTGCCACTCGAAGGCGCAGCACGGATCACCGCTTCAACCGATTCTGGGACTTCGTCTTGGCCGGTGGTAGGAGGGAAGACTCGGGTGGTTCGGTCAGGGTCGAAAATGGGTCATTCGATCCAAAGCTGGGTGTTTTCACCCAGCCTGAATCCCAAACTTCTTCAGTCGGTAGCGTAACGTGTCTCGGCTGATGCCCAGCCGTTGCGCAGCCTTGGTCTGGTTTCCCCCAGATTCTCGCAGTGCGCGCTCGATCAGGGTGCGCTCCCACTGAGTCAGGTCACCCCCCTCCGGCAGAGGCGGGGACACCGGAGTAGCTTCGGCGGCTCTTGCGCCGTTCATCGGCTCCGGCTGTGCCTCGCGGCCATCCGGCTCAACTCTGACCGGAGTCGCAAGCGACAAGTGCTCGACCTTGAGGGTAGCATCCCGGCTCCACAGCACGGCCCTCTCGATCACGTGGCTGAGCTCTCGAACGTTGCCGGGCCAGGGGTACGCCATCAGGACATCCCGCGCTGGCCCATCGATCCGACGCACGTCCTTGCCGTACTTCGCACTGAAACGTTGGAGGAAATGCTCGGCGAGGATCAGGGCGTCTTCGCCTCGCTCGCGGAGAGGTGGCAAATGGAGCAGGATGACCGCGAGACGGAAATAGAGATCGCTCCGAAAACGTCCCTGCTGCACCTCCCGATCGAGGTCACGATTGGTGGCGGCGAGAATCCGGACGTCGATCTTGCGATCACGAATACCCCCGACCCGACGGACCGTTCGCTCTTCGATTGCACGCAGCAGCTTGCCCTGAAGTGACTGTTCCAGGTCCCCGACCTCATCCAGGAAGAGAAAGCCGCCTTCCGCCGCTTCGAAGAGGCCGAGCTTGGACTCCTTGGCGTCGGTAAACGCCCCCCGCTCGTAGCCGAAGAGCTCGGCCTCCATGAGGTTGGCGGGGAGGGCCGTACAGTTCACATCGATGAACGGCTTGTCCGCTCGTCTCCCCGAGCTATGCAGCGTCCGGGCCACCAAACCTTTTCCGGTTCCCGTCTCGCCGGTGATCAGGACCGGTGGCATTTCATCCAGCGCCGCCACTTGGCGCACCTGGTCTAGAACCTCTCTCATGGGTGGTGAGTTGCCGAGCCCCCCGGCGAAGGGCAGCTCGCTCGCAGCTTTGCGGCGATAGTAGGACAGCTCCTGCTTCAGCAACGCCGTCTCCCGGGCACGGGCGGCCAGCAGTTTGAGCTCCTCCAGATCGACCGGCTTCTTCATGTAATCGAAGGCACCCAGCTTCACTGCTTCTACCGCTCCTTCGATGGTCCCGTATGCGGTCATGATGATGACCGGGATGGCCGGATCGAAGTCCCGGATGCGGCGGAGGAGATCGATGCCGCTGATCCCCGGCAGACGGACATCGGTGAAGACCACTTCAGGCCGGAGGTTGGGCAGCATCTCGATTGCCTGCTCGGCGGTTCCGGCCACCTCGGCGACATAGCCCGACTCATCGAGAAACACCTTCATTGCTCGGGCGAGGGTCCGCTCGTCATCCACGATCAGAACTGTGGTGCCGCTCATGCTGTCGGCACGTGCTGGGAGATCGTGACCGGGAACTGAACTCGCACGGTCGTTCCCCCCGCTCGGCTCATGATTTCGAGTTTGCCGCCGTTCTGCTCGACGTACCGGGTGGCGATCGCCAAACCGAGCCCAGTGCCCTCGGGACGGGTGGTGAAGAACGGCTCGCAGACGGAGGCGAGGAGGCTTTCCGGAATGCCGGGGCCGGTATCCGAGATTTCGATGCTGACCCGCCCAGTCCCAGCGGTACGGTCTTCGAGTGTCGTTCCAATCCGGAGTCTTCCGCCCTGAGGCATGGCATCGATCGCATTCGAGATCACCTCGATGAGCGCCTGCTCCAGCTGCATGGGGTCGACTCGTATCTCCGGGAGCTGCCCCGACAGATCGAGGTCGAGCTCGATCCGCTGGTCCCTGAGCAGTTGCTGGAATCCGGGCAGAAGACCCTCGATGAGTCGGGGCACGCTCTCTTGAATTGGGTGGAAGGGAGCCGGCCGGGAGAAGCTCAGCAGGTGGCTGATCCGGCGGTCCAGCCGATCCACTTCTCCCACGATGGCATCGAGATGCTCTCGAGAAGACGGTGCCTCGGGATGCTGGCGCACGAGTTGGGCGGCCGCTCGAAGGCTGGCGAGCGGATTTCTCAGCCCATGTGCCACTGCAGCCGCCATTTCGCCGATCGATGCCAGCTTCTCGGATTGCACCAGTTGGGCGCGGGACTGGCGGAGATTCTCGGTCATGCGTCCAAATGCTGAGGCGAGCTCTCCAATCTCATCCTTGGATCGGGGCGTAATAGGATGTTCGAGCTGACCCGCCCCAACAACAGCCATGGCCGCGGTAAGCTCACTGAGTGGCCGGGCGAGGCTCCGTGCTATCAGCCAGGATCCGATCAACCCGCCGGCCAGGGAGAGCACCAGAACGAACAGGAGCACCTTCTCTTGGGAAGCCAGAATCTCTTCCAACCGGGCGTATGCGCCCCGCACACTCGATTCCCGGGCACGACGATAGATCTCCCGGTTCATTTGGGTCAGCGCGGGGAAGAGTCGGCCCTTGAGCTCGCGCTGGGCCGCCAGGAAGGCTTCTTGGCGCCGCCCTGAGTCGAATAGGCGGAAGATACTGTCGACTGCGATCTGGATCTGCTGCTGAATTCCCCGCACGCCATCAGAGAGGGCCATCTCTTCGGGACGCAGTTCCCCCGTCCAACGCTGCTGCCAGTAATCCACAACCTGTCCAGACAGGCGAAACTCGTTTTTCGCTCCCGGGTCCATCCCGGTCAGATAGCGCCAGACCACATCGCTCTGGTCGAACATTGCCGTTTCCAGCTCGGCGTAGGTGCGGGTCCGGGACATGCTTTGCCCCAGCGCCTGTAGTGCCCGGCGCTCGAGCGCATTGCTCCGGATTGCCTCGGCTCCGATCAACAGGGCGGGGAGGACCATGAGGGAGAAGCCAAGCAGCAATTTACGCTGAAAGGTCACCCCTCAAAATTAACTGGTGCCAGGGACTTGGTTAGGCGGCGTCTACCTTCGGCTAGTTCTGGTTCACTGCAGCAGAGCTCGTCGCAGGTGAGGCTTTCTGACGACCAGTCGCGATATCGACATCGACTGACATGCCCGGGCGCAGCGGATGGGTCGGGTCGGTGCTCTGATCCACCGCGATCTTCACCGGTACCCGCTGGACCACCTTGGTAAAGTTGCCGGTTGCGTTATCGGGCGGCAGCAGAGAGAACCGGGCTCCCGTGGCGGGACTCAGGCTCTCCACCTTGCCCTCGAATTTGCGGCCCGGGTACGCATCCACCTTGAACTCGACCGGATCGCCCACTCGAACGTTGACGAGTTGAGTCTCCTTGAGGTTGGCAGTCACCCACACCTCACTGTCGGGCACAATTGACAACAGGCTCTGTCCCGGCTGGACCAGCGCGCCTGCTTCGGCCGTCCGCTTGGCGATCACGCCGTTTACCGGTGCGGTGATACGGGCGTAGCTGAGTTGGAGCTTCGCGTTGTCCACCGCGGCTTGGGCTGCTTCCAGCCGGGCATCGGCGCTTCGGACGGCTGCCCCGGAGGCCGACACTTGGCTACCGGCGGCCGCGGCTTGTTTTCGGGCGGCCTGGAGATTGGCTGCCGCGGCATCGAATGCGGCCTGCGCGGCATCCAGCTGTTGGGCTGAGATGATCTTCTGTGCCGCCAGCCCGCGGTACCGTTCCAGGTCTGCCGCTGCCTTCTTGAACTGCGACTCGGCCGCAGCAACCGATGCTGAGACCGAGGCCGCTTGGGCTCGGGTGGCCTGAAGCTGGGCCTGCGCCTGCCCAGCTTGGCCGCGGGTGCCGACACTGGTTTCTGCATCCCTCAGCTCGGCCTCCGCCTGTTCCAGCTGCACCTTCAAGTCTCGGTCGTCCAGCACCACCAAGGTGTCGCCTTGGCGCACGGACTGGTTGTCGTCCACCAATACCCGATTCACGAACGCCGATATCCGCGGTGCGATCAGCGTAATGTGGCCATCCACTTGAGCGTTATCCGTGGTCACATGGTGGCGGGAATAGAGGAATCGCCGCACAGCCCAGGTGCCCAGCACCAGCACCAGGACCCCAAGGATCAAGAGCGGGATCCGCCGCTTCCGGCCGGGACTTGCCGGCGGCGTTTCCGCCGTTGCCACCTCGGTCTCATTCGCCATGTTCGACTCTCATCCAAGGGCTCTAGGGAAGCTGATCGATCACACCGAGCGCGCGGTAGGCGCTCACCCGCGCCGTGCCGTAGTTCACGCGGGCCTGGATCAGCGCATCTCGCGCGGCGATCACGGAGCTCTGGGCGTTGGTGGTCTCGACGCTACCCGCCACGCCGGCTCTGAAACGTTCTTGGGCTTCTGCCAACTCGCGCTCGGCCAGTCGCACGCGGTCGCGGGCGATCAACACCTGCTGCTCTGCCGATGAGAGGTCCAACACCGCTTCCCGAGCTTGGGTTTCCACCAGATTGCCCAGGTCGCGCTCGCGGATTTCCTGGATCTCGAGTCGGGCGCTCTGCTCCTTTGCCCGGTTCTGTCGCCTGAAGCCGTCCAGGATCGGTACGTTGATCAGCAACTGGACGTTATAGCTTCCCGCGAGATCCCCAATCCGTCGGCCACTCTCGGCATAGGCGCCGTTCACCGACAAATTGGGCAGATTCTCGTATTTGATGGCCCGAAGGCTCTTGCGTGCGGCTTCCGTGCGAGCCCGCTCGGCGGCCAGTTCGGCCCGATGCACCCGGGCGAAGGTGGCCGCTTGGTTCGGTTCCTTCGGGATACTGAGCGGCGTGATGCCGAGCGTGTCCGCCAGCTCCAGCTTGGTACCCGAAGGCAGATCCAGTGACCGGTCCAGATCGAGCCTGGATCGGTCGGCCGCATTGCGGGCGATTTCCAGCTGAGTCCTTACCGAGGCGAAGCTTACCTCGCTACGAGTCGCATCAATGGACGGGTTGATGCCGGCCTCGACCAGCTTGCGGGCCTGACTCAAGAGGTCGGCCGCAACCGAACTATCGGCCTCCCGAGCCCTCACCGTCTCCTGGGCACTCAGCACCTGAAGGTAGGCCAGCCCAGCTGCGGCGCCGGCGACTTCCCCTACCGCCTGGGCATCCAGCCCCGTGGCAATAGCGGTATCCCGACCGGCTCGCAGCCGGGCGATGGCGCTCATATCAAGGATCGTCTGAGAAGCCCGGATTTGTAGGTCGTAGACGGAAAAAGGATCCGTCACCCCGGTGGCGACAGGTATCCCGAACGCGTCCAGATTGATGGTTTGCCGGGTGATCGATCCGGCGCCGGCGATGGTGGGCAGCAAGTCGGCCTGCCGTTGCCCGGTGCGGGCGTTGGCCGCCCTGAGGTTCAATTGGGCGATCGTCGCCTCAACCCCGTGTTGGCGTCCCCGCCTGATCGCATCGAGCAGGGTGATGGGGCGGCTCGGGAAGGTCGGTTGCTGGGCTTCAACCGAGCCAGCGAACAGACAAACCAGGGCGGCGATGGCGCAACGCATAGTCTCAAACCTCGGGCACGTGAGTCGTTCCGCACTGAAAAGCCACAAAAGCGTCAACCGCAGCCCCGTGAACTACAATCTAAATGGCGAGCCGTCATCACAGCGGGCGTGACTCTCATCACCACCCTCGTATTCTCTTGCTCGTCACCCCGCAAATTCGTAGTTTGTCGGTACCCAACCGCGGGAGGTCCTGCCGATGTCGGACGCATTCCTCAGCTCCGACGACTTCGACGAACAAGCCCATCACCTCTACAATGAAGGCCGCTACGATGAAGCTCTGATCGTTCTCAAGGAAGGCATCGCTCTATACCCCCACGCCGTCGAACTGCATATCGGCAGAGCCTACGCCCATCTCGCTCGCGAAGAGTTTGCCTGGGCCAGGCGGAGCTTCGAGCAGGCCCTCGCACTCGATCCTGACCACGAGGACGGACTCGCGGGTCTGGGAGAGACGTTGCTCAAGCTGGGGGACCGAGCCGGCGCCATGCGGGCGGTCGAGCGGATCCTTCAACTGGGGTTCCAGGATGATCACGAGCTCATGCTCCAGATTGGCCGAGCCCTGTTCCGGGAAGGTTTGGTTGCGCCCGCGCACCGCTTCTTCGATCTGGCGGCCTCGGCTCATCCGGAGTCTCCCGACGCGGCCGCGTGCCTGGGATACGCTTCGCATCGTCTGGGCAACGATGCAGGCTCGCTCTACTGGCTCCGCCGGGCGCTGGAGATCGACGCCGGCTACAGCGAGGCCCGGATCTACCTCGCCAACCTGCTCTATGACCGGGGCGAGACCGAGGCCGCATTACATCACCTGGAGCGGACCCAGCCGGAAGACCACTACGACGAGTTGGGAATCTGGCGCCACATCGAGCTGAAGAAGACGATTTACCGGTTGCCGGACGAGGACCCCGAGCTCGCGCCGTGGCTGGTGCGGTTGGGCGAGGTGGCGGGAGATCCCGATGCCATCGACCTGCTGCTGGCCGAGGTCGAATCCCAGAACGCCGACGGCGGAATCCGAGACCCGCATCAACTCGAGCTTTTCGGGACGCTCCTCAGCGAGCTGCACCACATGCAAAAGAAGCCCGGCCATTCGGAAACCCACCAAATCATGACCCTGGCCGGAAACAGCATCCGGGGTACCTGGGACGAAATTCTGCTGCAGATGAAAGCAGCCGACCGGGAATGGGCGCAGGGCTCGCTCACCGACTTCATGGCCAGCCTGGCCCGTAGGGGTCAGGCCGAGACCGGTGTGATTATACCGACTACTGATGCTGAGGCCTTCATCAGAGGGAGCGCGGAAGCCGGAGTGCTTCGCATCGTTCAGTAGACCTAAGCGAGCAATGGTAGGCGGTAGGCGGGGAAAGCCGGTTAAGTTCCGGCTTCCCCGTTTCGTTTTCTGGAACCAAAGGTGTCGCCCGGATGACCGTTTCGAGCTCCCGCTCACCGCTTGCCGCCCACGGGTCGCTGTGGACTGCCGGAGTCATCCGGGAGGTTCTCCCCAATGGTCTCACGCTGCTGATCCAGCCGGACCATTCGGCTCCTGTGGTCGCGGTAGTGACCCATGTGAAGGCGGGGTTCTTCGACGAGCCGGACCGATGGACCGGGATCTCGCATGTGCTGGAGCACATGTTCTTTAAAGGCACGGGTCGGCGAGGTGTCGGTCAGATCGCTCGGGAGACCAAGGCGGCAGGCGGCTATCTCAATGCCGGTACAGGTTACGATCACACCAGCTATTTCACCGTGCTTCCCGCCTCCGGCTTGGAGGCGGCACTAGACATTCAGTCCGATGCCCTGCGCAACTCCATCATCGATCCTGGTGAACTGGCTCGCGAGCTCCAGGTCATCATTCAAGAAGCCAAGCGGAAGCTGGATACCCCGTCGGCCGTAGCACATGAGACCCTGCACGAGATCATGTTCGACCACCACCGAATACGCCGGTGGCGCATCGGCCGCGAGGACCAACTGGCGCGGCTTACTCGTGATGACCTCTGGGCCTATTACCGGTCCCGGTATGTACCGGAGCGGGCTATCGTGGCGGTAACCGGAGACCTGGACCCCGACCGCGCGCTGAGCCTTGCCCGTGCCGCGTACGGGGACTGGCCGGCAGCACCCGGTGCGGTGGACCCGTCCCCGGAGGAGCCTCCGCACCGAAACGTCCGCGCCCGGACTCTTCGGGGCGATGTGAATCAGGCTGAGCTCGTCGTCGGCTGGCGCACGGTACCGCCGCTGCATGAGGACTCTCCGGCCCTGGATCTGGCGGCCGCGGTGCTCGGATCGGGACGAGGCAGCTGGCTCTATCGCAGACTGCGCGATCAGGGGATCGTGACTTCGGTGTCGGCTCATAACTATGGGCCCACAGAGCTGGGGGTCTTCAGCATCGGGGCCGACTTGGCTCCCGACAAGCTGCCGCCGGCATTGGAGGGGATCGCGGAGGCGGTATCCCGCCTGACACTGCTGGGGCCGGATCAGGCTGAGCTTGAGCGAGCCCGGACCCTGCTTCGGGCGCGTTGGGCCCGACGGTTCGAGCCGATGGAAGGAAGAGCGGCCGGGCTCGCCGCGGCGGAGGCACTGGAAAGCATCTCCGTCCTGGAATGGGAGTACCACGCCCTGGGTACAGTCGATCCCAATCAGGTGCGGGAGGCTGCCGCTCGCTACCTCCAGCCGGACAGCGTGTCGGCCGTAGCGTATCTGCCGGAGGACGAGGGCTCCGAGCTGACACCTAACTTGCTGGAGCAAAGCTTTGCGGTCACCGCCTTACGGGCGAGTTCCACGCCTCCACCACGCCGTATCGAGGTTCCGGACGCCATCGTTCTCACAGGTCGGGACACGGCCGGCGTTCGTCACACGTCCTTGAGAGGGGCGGATCTCCTCGTGTCTCGGAAGCCTGGCGTGCCCCTGGTGACCCTCGGTCTCTACGCTCCCAGAAGTGAGTTCGATCCGCCGGGCCAGGCAGGATTAGGTGCGCTGGTGGTCCGAAGCGGCGTCCGGGGCGCCGGCAAGCTCGACTCAGCCGAGCTCGCGTTTGCATTCGAGCGCCTCGGAGGCACGCTGGGAGCCAGCGTTGCCTCAGATTGGCTGGGTTATGGAACGACCGTATTGGCGGAGCACCTGGCCGAGGCCGGATCCCTTCTGGACCTGGTCTTCCGCTCTCCTCGATTCAACGAGGGTGACGTCATAGCCGAGCGGGACCTCATGGTGACGGAAGCCGAGCAGGTGGCGGATGACATGTTCCGCTACCCGTTCCAACTCGGCTTTGCGGCGGCGTTCGGGGACGTGGGATATGGACTTCCGGTCAACGGTCTCCCGGAGACCCTTCCCACCCTTACGCCGGATGCGGTCCGGAGTTGGCACTCGCGGGCCTTGCTCAACGTGCGGCCGGTGATCGTGGCGGTAGGAGACATAGATCTGGACGAGGCGACGGCGACTTTGGCTGGGGTCTTCCAGGAGCTTGCGGCCGCCCCCGACCATCGCCACCTCCCACGAATACACCGGGCGGACGGAGCATCCGATGGTCAGCTTACCAGAGTCGTGACCCGGGAAAAGGCCCAGGCCGCTCTTGCCATGATTTTTCCCGGACCCCGGCGCCGAGATCCCGACCGGACAGCCGCGGAAGTATGGGCAGCGGTCGCGAGCGGGCTGGGTGGGAGAATGTTCGAAGCGCTGCGCGACCGGCGATCCCTGGCCTACACGGTGTTGGCCTCCAGTTGGCAGCGAGGTCGGGCCGGTGCACTGGTGACCTACATCGCCACGTCACCGGAGCGGGAAGAGGAAGCCCGTGCGGCGATGTTGGAGGAGCTGGAGCGATTCACCCGTGAGTCCGTCACTCCAGCCGAGCTGAGGCAGGCGGTAAGCTATCTGGCAGGCCAGGCGGAGGTGGCGCGGCAGAGTGGGAGCGCGCTGGCCGGCGAAATCCTGGAAGCCTGGCTGATTGGTAACGGACTCAAGGACCTGGAGGACCCGGGTGCTGCCTTTCAGGCCGTGACAGCCGAACGGGTGATGGAGGTCGCGACCGGATACCTTGACCCGTCGAAACGGGCTGAAGGCATCGTGCGCGGCAATGGTATCAGCTCCCCAATCTCCGGCTGATCACATCGATTCCCTTGCCGACGTTGGCCGGTGCCCGCGCAATGATCTCCACCAGGCAGATCCCCTCGGCCGGTGCACCGTGGAGCACGATGTGACCCTCGAGGCAAAGCAACGCCACCGCTATCCCGCCGGCGCCTTCCCGGACCACCGGTGGCCCCAGCGATGGCATGCCCGCCGCACCAGCGGCGGAGACCAGAAGCGCGGCTAGAGTATCCGTGTCCCGCAGACGGGCCGGATCCACTGAGGTGAGCTCGAGCAGCTGATGGCTGAACGTGGTGTTCACGTAGTCCCCCACCGGCGTCAGGCCCGAGCTGGGAACGCCGCGACAGCCTCGCGGTAGCCTTCTGGGACCCCGACATCGAAAAATCGTGCGGGACAGATCACTCCCGCCAGGGCAACTCGGTTCGCCAGGCGCTGCATGACGGGTACGTCGTCGAGCTCGATGCCCGGTCGCAGGCTCCCGGCCACCTCTTCGAACTCGGCGAGGATCTCACCCGGGAAGGCCATTCGGCCGATCGGCGTGACGGCGGTTTGGTCACCAGCGGTGTTGAAGCGCCCTGCTCCTTTGTCCGCCACTGCAGTGACGCGCAAGGTCCCATCCCCGTGCTTCTTTACCGCCGCGCGTCCGGTTGCGCCTTTAGAGGCGGCGTCCTTCTGCTCGATCTCGGCCAACAACACGGTGGCCAGTCTGGTCTTCTGATACGTGGCTAGCACCGGGGTCGTCGGGTTCGGTCCCAGGAACAGGTTGTCCGGGAGCAGCGCAAGAAAGGGCGACCCGGCCAACTGGTCTTTGGCCCGTAGGAATGCATCGCCCAGGCCTTTCGGGTGGTCCTGAGGAACGAATTCCAGCTCCAGCGGCCCGGGGTAGTTCCGGGCTACGGCTTCCAGCATTGGTTTGTGGGGGTTGGTGATGATGATGGCCCGAAGCAGGCCGGCATCGGCCGCTTCATCCAGGGTCCAGTAGAGAACCGGCTTGAGTCCAACCGGGAGCATTTCCTTCGGTAACCAGCGGGTAATGGGGTGCAGCCGGGTTCCCAGACCTCCACACGGGATGACGGCCGTGTCGAGCATCATGTCGGGGCCGACGTCACCAAGGAAAAGGGAGCCGGAGGAAGGACCTAGGTATCTTGTACGCTCACATTTAGCGAGGGGAGCAGCGTGTCCGAAGCTAGTCCCGGCGGAAGGGGCGAGCAAGGCCGTCTCCACTGGACGCCGGCCGACGTGCTCAGCGCCATGCGAATTCCGCTCGCGGTGGCATTCGTCCTCGTGCGCGAGCGGGACTGGCGGCTCGCCATCCTGGGAGCGGCGGCTGCCAGCGATCTCCTCGACGGGCCCCTGGCCCGTCGCTTCGGCAGCTCCGCCCTGGGCACGATCGTCGATCCCATCGCGGACAAGCTCTTCATGGCCTGTGCCTTCGGGGTCGTCGCGTTCTCCCGCAGACTCGAGCTGTACGAGATTGCCGCGGTGCTGCTCCGAGACTTCGTGGCGGCGGTCGCGTTCGTCAGCACCTTCCTGTCTCACCAGCCTCGTGCCATTCCCGCACGCCCGGGTGGGAAGGCGGTGACCGTGGCCCAGGTGCTTACGCTGGTAGCCTTCCTGCTCGATTCGCCCTTGCTCCGCCCGATGGCCTGGGCCACAGGGGCGATCGCCATATACGCCATATGGGATTATTACCGGGTGGCCCCCCGCGCCCAACGCCGGCTCGGAGAGTAGGATGCCTCGGGAGATCAAGCGGGCTTCGTTGACCTGGAAAAGTGGCCTCCGGTTCTTGGGCGGGCCCCCTGACGGACCGGCCATCACGGTAGACGGTGATAACACGGACGGGCCGGGTCCCATGATGACGCTGTTGCTCGCAGCGGCGGCTTGCAGCGGGTCCGACGTGGTGGTGATCCTGGAAAAGATGCGAGTCAAACTGGAGGCCTTCAGTATCGAGGTGGAGGGTATCCGGAGAGAGGAGGAGCCCCGGCGCTACGTCGCCATCCATCTCGATTACCGGCTGCAAGGGGAGGGACTCGAGCCGGCCAAGGCTCGGCGGGCGATAGATCTCTCGCTGGAGAAGTATTGCTCGGTGGTTCACTCGCTCGCTGCCGATATCGCCATCACGTATGCGCTCTCGCTGGGGTGAGGCGATAGTCGTGACCTGGCTCCTGAGTCCTACGGCTCCGGCAGTCGCGCAGCAGGCGACCGAGCTGGGGCTCGGGGCGGTGGCCACCTCGTCTGATCCGGTGGTTGTCGTCGCCGGCGGCTATGGGGCCTTTCGTCTCTCTGATCGGGGGCGAATCGCGGCACTCCTGGGGATTGGTGTCGCGGAGGGAGCTTTCGCCTGGCGAGGCGAAGCCGTGGGACACTTCCTCGTAAGTCCCGGCCAGCGCCATGGTTGGGGCGTCTACCTCGCGGGTGGGCTCGCGGTGGCCGGAACGCCGGCGACCCGGGGCTACATCATGTTGGGCCTTGGGAT
>DASSED010000061.1:0-24790 GCA_035695405.1 Gemmatimonadales bacterium | reverse complement strand
TCCACCCCGGGGGCTCACCGTGATGTTATCGGGATTCTCCAGCACTCTCGAGGAAGGCGATTCGAAGATCAACTGAAGCTCCTGCCGCTCAGGACGGTATTGCCAAACCTGACCTAATTGCGCATTACCCCCGATAGTGGAATTGAGAAAAATGCTGCGGTCCAGTCGGACGAACTGAGCCGCCACAAAGTGACTGTCGAGGGTGCCGGCGTCCGAATCGGGATGGGGAATGGGGAGCCACCGCACCCCGCCCTGCGACCGAGCTTCACTAACGGTCGCTCGTCACGACGGCGTCGATGCCACCTCCAACCTTATCCAGAAGTACAACCGTGACTGCCTGGCCGGCGGCCAGCGAAATCGGCCCCAGCATGAGCAGGGTATCCCGAGGCACCTCGGGTGGGACCCCATTCACCCGAGCTTCTGACGCAACCAAGATTTGCCAATCACCCGGGTCGCTTTGGATATAGCCACTCACGGCGCGGTAGGCGAACGGGAACATCACATCCACCAACCCGTCGAAGTCGGGCTGACGTCGGTACACATCGATCGGGCCCGAAAGGGTGCTGAAGTTCGCCACCTGCAGCTTGGTCTTTCCGGCCGCCGGAATTCCTCCGCTGTCGGTCAGCGCGATCGGATTCAACACCGTGGATGAGTCGATCACGACCGCGGTATAACGAGCGTCGGCGGAGACAGCGAGTTGAAGCAGGTTGGGCCCGGCGGTGCCGCCGGTGGGCCGGAAGGCGACGGTCCGCGGCCCGACTGCGAGCGGGACTGGAGAGGACATGGTGCCCGCCTGCAGGCTGGCGATCGCCAGCGTGCCGTCGACCAGCACATCCAGCGTGGCCGTGCTCTCCGCCGCCTGGATAACCTGCAAGGACCCCGTTGCGGCGGCTGGTCCTGCCGGATCGTCGTGCCCGCTACACGAGGCTGCGGCCAGCAGGAACCCACCAAGGCAAGAACGGACCCCAATAGAGCGCATGTATCCTCCGATTGTCACCCGGTTTTCTTGCTCCACGGCGGCACGATCTGATTCACCCGGGCATACGAGACCAGCTGGCCCAGGTGCTCGTGCAGATCGTTAAGGGTGTAGGTCGCTGCGATGCGGGGCAAGGTAGGCCGCCCGTAATAGACGATCGATGTGTTCATCTTGTCGAGCGACAGTCCGGCCAGCGTAGTGCTCAGGCTCTGCATCGACTTGTCCAGGGCCGCGATCAGTTGATCGTCCGGGAGCCTGCGGAGCCGGGCCTCCTCGGCGTCGAAGTCGGCCAGAGAGCCCGCCGGCAGCTTGTCACCGAACATCGCTGTCTCGGTGTTCCCCTCGGCGGCGACATGGGCGAATACGTCGTGGAAGGACCGGGTCCCCTCCATCGGCCGCCAGCCGAGCTTGTTGGCCGGTACCGCCTTGGCCAGCGCCATGAATTTTTGCCGCAGCCCGTCGATGTCTTCCGTCTGGACCTTCCGCCAAGCCTCGAACTCGGCCGAGTTGCTGACGGCCTGAGCGGCGAGCGGGGGCGGGGCAGTGACGAAACTGGCCAGGCCCGCCGTGACGGCCAGGAATGGCAGTGAGAACCGACTCGATGAGGCCATCATACACAACTCCTTGCGGGGGATCGCGCCAGGGGGTCTACCCAGTTGTACGGATCAGATTCAGGGAAGTTCCGCCCTCACTGATGCCATGCATCGGCTGATTGCCTAGGCATAGCCTGCACCGTATATCTCCCACGCCCTTCACGATCATCACCTCCACGGAAGATGCTCCGCGTGCCGCAACCCTTCCATTACGCATTCTTCGTTCGGGATCTCGACTCAACCCGCAGGTTCTACGGCGATATCCTCGGGTGCCGCGAGGGACGGAGCACCGACACCTGGGTCGACTTCGATTTCTTCGGCAACCAGATCTCGGCCCACACCACTGGTGCTGTGTCGCCGACCCAGAATACCGGACAGGTCGAGGGCATTCAGGTGCCGATGCCGCACTTCGGGGCGCTACTCCAGTGGGAGGCATTTTCGGCCCTGGCCGATCGCATCCGCGCCGCGGGGATCGCCTTCATTCTCGAGCCCCGAATCCGCTATCCGGGACAACCGGGAGAGCAGGCAACCATGTTCCTCCTCGATCCCAGCGGCAACGCCCTCGAGTTCAAGAGCTTCAGACATCCGGAGCACGTCTTCACCGCATGAGGACGGCTTCGCTCGTCATCATCGGTGCGGGCGTGATCGGGGCGAGCGTGGCCTATCACCTCGCCCGCCGAGGCTGGCGCGATATCCTGGTGCTCGACCGCTCTTTCGGTCCCGGTCAGGGGAGCACCGGGAAGGCGACCGGCGGGTTCCGAGCCCAGTACGCCACGCCGATCAATGTGCGGCTGTCGTTGCTCTCGCGCGACAAGCTCCGCTGCTTTCAGGATGAGACGGGTGGGAATGCGGGCTACCGTCCTGCGGGTTACCTCTGGCTCGCTTCCACGCCAGGCGAGCTCGAGGCGCTCCGGGCAGCCCGGCGAGTTCAGCACCAGCAGGGACTGACCGAGGCGGTGGAGGTCGGGCCCGCGGAGATCGCGCGGCTCAACCCCGCAGTCGCCCTCGACGAGGTTATTGGGGGAGCGTTCTGCGCCAGCGACGGCTTCATCCATCCTCTGGGCATCGTTGAAGGGTATCTCGCTGCTGCCCTCAGGCTGGGGGTGAAGTTGGAGTGGCAGGTCGAGGTCACCGGGCTCAAGCGGGGGCAGGGCGAGCGCATTGCGGTAGTGGAGACCTCGCGCGGTTCGGTTTCAACGACAGCCGTAGTGAATGCGGCGGGGCCTTGGGCCGCCCGGGTGGCGCAGTGGGCCGGTCTCGATCTGCCGGTCGTTCCGCTCCGGAGACAAGTTGCCGCGAGCACAGGGACCGATCTCCTGCCCGACACCATGCCGATGACCATCTTCACGACTGACGGCTTTCACCTCAGGGTGCGGGAGGATCGGATTCTGCTCCTCTGGCCCACGCCGGGTGTGCCGGGACGACCGTTAGATACCGCGGTAGACGGTGAGTGGATCGAGGCGGTGGTGGCCAAGGCCCACCGGCGGGTGCCGGTCCTGCGTCGCGCGGTCATAGACCCGGATGCCTGCTGGGCGGGACTCTACGAGATGTCACCCGACAAGCACGCCATTCTTGGGCCTGCGCCAGACTGTCCCAACCTGTTCCTGGTGAATGGCTGCTCGGGGCATGGGGTGATGCATGCGCCGGCTCTGGGCCAGCTCCTGGCGGAGGTCATCAGCGACGGCGCGGCCTCCACGTTGGACGTGAGTCCGCTCCGGCCGAGCCGGTTTCGGGAGGGTGATCTGAACCCGGTTTCGGAGATGTTGTAGGCCCGCGCACCTAGTGGACTCACGAACCCTGCTTACGACAACTCCGCGGTCTCGCCAATAGTACCTCGAAGAATCAACCAGGCAGCTGCTGCGGCTACGCAAAAAGCCAGGACATTACCGATTTTACTGAGAACGACTTGGGCGGACACGATCTCGGCGAAAATAAGAAGCGCCCCGAGCAAGATGAGTGCAGCCGGCCAACCTACTTTGCTGCCGGTTCTCATCAGCGGAAGAGCGAAGGCAGCCGTGCCGATGAAAAACGCGAGCATGGCCGGCCCAACCGCGACGAGCATCGGTCCCGAGAACATGCTCTCGAGCAGGTCCGTGGCCACGGCGGGGTCCGCCCCGTCCAACACGAACCGGCCGACCAGCATCTCGGCCACGAAGATCGATGCCAATCCTGCCGCTCCCATCAGGATGAGAATGCGGGCTGCGTACCCCACGACCGGTTTCCGTGCTCCGGTGAGGGCCGAGAGCGCGAGGAGGCCGGGGATGAAGAGCATCAGCCCGATGAAGAGGAGCAGGTGTGCGGTGTACCAGCGTGAAGCGTGGTCTACCAGGATCGCGATCTGCTCGGACGGCGCCATCCTCTCTGCCGGGTGCAAAAGGTCCCCGATGGTCATGAGAAGGGGGCCCGCGATGAGGCTTGCCGCCGCAATGAGAGTCCTGTAGCGGCGAGGAGCGGAAGGGCTTGCCATGACGGCCTCCATGTCTGGTCGACCGAAACATAGGGGCGCCGACGGGCCGATTTGTGAAGGGATCTAAACCCGATTTCGGAGAGGTTGTCGCAGATTAGAAGAGCCGAGCCGGTCGGCCACCCTTGAATTTGCCGGAGCCCCGTCCAGCTAAGTAGCGGTACAGTCCTTCGAAATAGGTGCTGTCCAGCCCCATCTTGACAGCACTGGGCATGCCTTTCTCCGCGCGGCTGCCGTGTAGCACCTCGAGAAAGTTCACTCGATCGGAGATCTCGCCCTGGGGACCGAACGCGTCTACCAGGCTGGGACCAAAGGTGCTACCCAGCGCGTCGTCGCCGTGGCAGCGGGCGCAGTGGAGACTGTACTGTTTCCAGCCCTGATAGGTCTCGCTGTCCACGGTGTCGCGGGGCACTGGATGGTAGGGATCGGAAGCCACCGTCGATTGGGTGGGGGCCGGCGCCGTCTCCGATTGGGGTGACGGACTGGAGGCTGGTGTGGACGCCGAGCAGGCGGCGAGCACACCGGTCCAGAGCACCCGCATGATCAACCGAGACCCAATTTCTCCACGAGAGCCGTGTAGCGCCGGTCGGTGCGAAGCGAGTCGGCCCACGGTGCCACCTTGAGGAACAGGAGTCCGGGCTCCCTGATCTCGAAGGCACGTTCCAGCTGCTCGAACGCGCGGTCCTTCTCATCCATGGCGGTGAAAAGCATCGCGGCCAGCAGCGCCATGCGGCTCTCGGTGGCGACTTTCGACTCCAGCTCCCAGAGGATCCCTCCAGCCTCTTCCTTGTTCCCCGCCGCGGCGTAGGCATAGGCCAGCAGCAGCTTTTTCATGGTGCGAGCGCCGGGCCGCTCGACCTGGCTGCGGATGTCCACGATCGCCTCCTGAGAAGCACCCTTGGCCACCAGCGCCCACCACAGCACCATCCGAGCGCCCAGGAATTCGGCGTTCATCGCCAGGGCCTTGCGCAGCTCCTCGATGGACTCGTCGAACCGGCGACTGAAGTAGAGTACCCACCCGACCGCACGGTTCACCGGCACCGAGAGCGGATCGAGCTGCTGGGCCCGCTTGATGGAGGCGAGCGCCTCGTCGAATCGGCCGAGCGATGAGAGGTACTCGGAGTACCACTCGTGGGCCATGACGTAGCTCGACTTGAGATCGAGTGCGCGCTTGAATTCCCGCTCCGCCCCCGACCAGTCCAGGTCGCCCAACCAACGGGCATACGCCAGCGAGGTGTGGGCTTCCGCCAGGCTGTCGTCCATTTCCAGCGCCTTCAACGCCATCCCTTTGGCCAACACCAGATACTCCAGCGGCGGCTTGTCGCCGAATCCGATGCTGAGCAGCTCGTAGGCGTCGGCAATACCGGCATATGCCACTGCATAGGCGGGGTCCTTTGCGATGGCCTGCTGGTAATAGTCGATTGCCTTCTGAATGTCCCCCCCGGTCCACTTGTTTGCGTGGTACACACCGAGCAGGTACAGGTTGTATGCCTCGGCATCGGCCGTCGCCTTTTTCTCGACGCGTTGCTTCTCCTCGGGCGAGAGCGCCAGCGATAGCGCCCCGGTGATCTGCTGGGCGACCTCGCTCTGAACCTCGAAGATATCGGTCAACTGCCGATCGAACGTCTCGCCCCAGATGTGCTTCTCGGTTTTAGGGTCGACCAGGTGGACCACGATGCGAGCCCGCGGACCGGCCCGGCGTACGCTTCCTTCCAGAATGGCCCCGACGCCCAGCTCCTCCGCGACGGTGGCGATCTTCTTGGATGTCTTCTTGTACTGCATCGAGGAGGTCCGCGAGATCACCTTGAGCGCGCTGATCTTGGACAGCTGGGCGATGATGTCGTCGGTGATTCCGTCGCTGAAGTACTCGTTTTCCGGATCGGTGCTCATGTTCTCGAATGGCAGCACAGCCACCGATTTGGCGGCGGTGACTTCCTGAACCATGGCCTGGGCCGCTCCGACTGCGATGGCGGCAGTCACCGGCGTACTCAGTGCCTCCGCGAATTGAGCGGCCGAGACGAACCGATCGGCGGGCAACCGGGCCAATGCCTTCTTCACCGCAGAGTCGATAGCCTCTGGCACCAGCTCGCGGAAGGCACGAGCGGAAGGGGTCGGGCCGCTGAGCCGGCGCGCGATAATCGACTCGAGGGTGGTACCGGAGAAGGGAGGCTCGCCGGCCAGCATCTCGAAGAGCACACAGCCCAGACTGTAAATATCGCTTCGGCCGTCGAGGTATTCGCTTCCCTCGATCTGTTCCGGGCTCATGTACGCCGGCGTCCCGATCACGTGGCGCGGGCCGGTCAATGACTGGGAGGTCGCCACCCCCACCGCCCGAGCGATACCGAAGTCGGCCACGATGGCGTGACCCGACTCCAGCATGATGTTTCCCGGCTTGATATCGCGGTGAACCACGCCCGACTTGTGGGCGTAGCTCAGCGCATCAGCCACTTCGCGCGCGATCTGGATGGCATCGCTGACCGGGAGTTGCCGCTCTCGGCCGATACGCTCGCGCAGAGTTTCGCCTTCGATGTAGGGCATCACGTAATAGAGAAACCCGTTGGCCTCGTCTGAATCGTACAGCGGCAGGATATGGGGGTGATGCAAGCGGGCGGCGATCTGAATTTCGTGCAGGAAGCGGGTCGCACCCACGGATTCGGTCAGCTCGGACAGGAGCACCTTCACTGCCACCGCCCGCTGATACTTCAGGTCGTGGGCCAGGTACACCTTTGCCATCCCGCCCTGCCCCAGTTCGCGCTGCAGCTTGTACCGCGCAGCAATCGCGGTGCTGAGGCGTTCGAACAGGTCAGCCACTGTCGACTCCACGCAATCTCTTTGTGATATTGTGATTGCTAGTGCGCGAGAATCTAGCCACTGGCCCAATTTACGCCTAAACTCGGGGTGCGCTAGCACGCTGCGCGACGCATCCGACAGACTATCGATGGGACAGTTTGGCCTTTTTGGGTTCCGCAGGAACACCGAACCATCTTGGGAGGCATATCATGAGCGCTCACCGGGGGTCCCCCCTTCAACCCCTTGCCTCAGGACGTCTCCTGGGTTTGGCGACATGGCTGGTTTTGGCCATCGGATGCTCTGGTAAGCCGGACGGGAAAAGCGCCGACGGGAGTGGTTCCCCCGGGGCAGCATCCGCGGGGGCCGACAGCGGCTCCAAGGCTCTGATCGCGCTGGTTCGTGCAGCTGACTGGATGGGGAGCGAATGGGGGGAGGATGCAATCAAGGTGGGGCTGCGCGAGGCCGATCTGGAAGAGGGCCGGGATTACCAGATCAAGGTCTCCAGCGCGCAAGGTGATCTCTCCACCCTCCCCAGCCTGATCGATGCAGCTGTCGATGCCAAGGCGAAGGTGATCGTCGCGTTGCAGGACGCGACCTTGGAAGCCGCCGTGCGCCGGGCCAAGTCCCTGCCGATCGTGTTCGACCTGCTGTCCGATCCGTTCGCCGCTGGTGCCGGAACCAGCGACAGCAACCACCTGGCCAACATCACCGGGGTGTACTCCCCGGGCTTCGGCGATCCGGAACAAAGCCGTCGGGTCCAGATCATCCAGCGGATCGTGCCCAAGCCCCGGCGGCTCGGCATCCTCTTCAGCCCGGAGGAGAAGCTGTCGGTAGTGTTCAAGGACCGGATGACCAAGGCTGCCCAGCAAGCCGGGTTGCAGGTCACGGCTCAGCCGGTCGGAAGCGTCGGCGAGGTCGGCGACGCCACCCGGGCGCTCTGTGGCAAGAAGGTCAACGCGATCGAGCTGTACGGCAACGTGGCTCACACCGGGTTCGAGAGCCTGATCAAGGTGGCGAACGAGTGCAAGATTCCGGTGTTTTCGCCGGCGCCGTTCGAGGTGCTGCACGGTGCAGTGGCCTCCTTCTTCCCAGACTTCCAGGAAGGTGGCGTCGAAGCCGGCCGGATGATCGCTCGGGTGCTCAAGGGCGAGAGCCCCGGCAAGATCCCATTCTATCGGCTCAAGACCACCAAGCTCGCGGTCAACCCGGAGGGAGCCGGCAAGGTGGGTGTGACCCTGCCGAACGACATGGTCCAGCAGGCGGATACAGTCGTGGGTGAGGGCGCCCGGAAGAAATGAAGATCGATGCTTCCCGGGTGGGAGGCACCGCGGTCCTCCGCTTGGGGGGACGGCTCGACCGGGAAGCAGCCGAACAGCTCTCCAACAGCCTCGAGGATCTGGTCCGGTTCGGCGCCCGTTCACTGACGGTGGATCTCGCAGCCGTCACGTACATCAGCTCTGCGGCTGTGAAGGTGTTGGCCCGCTGGCAGCAGGAGCTCACCACCCTTCGCGGTAGCGTGCAGGTCACCTCGCCGCCGGCGGCGTTGCAGCAAACCCTGGCGATCGCCGGCTGGGACGCTTTGGCCGGGCGGAATGGCTCCGGGTCGGGCGAGCTCCGCCTCTCCTCCTGGCAGCATCATCCCGGCACCGCTTCGTCCGGCGAATACCAGGTGTCGGCCCGGCCAGGGGAAGGGGCCCTGGTGTGCCGCCTGCACGGCCGACCGGGGCCGCTGAGCGAGGCGCCGGTCGGCGAGTCCGACTGTGCGGTAGTCACTTTTCCGGGTGACAGCTTCGGCCTCGGTATCGGCGCCATCGGCAGCAGCTATGATGCCTGCCGAGACCGATTCGGCGAGCTCATCGCCGTGGCGGGCTGCGTGGCATACTTCCCCAGCGATGGCGCCCGCATGGCCGACTACCTCGTCGCCGACGGTCCGACCCCGCCCAGTACCATCCTCACTGCGGGGCTGAGCTGTCACGGTGAGTTTTCCAAGCTGGTGCGGTTCAGCGCCTTGCCTGAGGCCGAATCGATTCCCTTGTCCGAGCTGGCCGCGGTCTGCCTGGAGGCTTCCGGCGGCAGGACCGCCGGACTGGTGATTGCCGGCGAGACGGCTGGTCTGGCCGGAGTGAGGCTGCGCCGCTCCCCGGCAGCCTCGGGCGATTCGACTCTTCAGTTTGAGCTCCCGGCTGTGCGCGAGTGGCTCTCCTTCGCATCCGAACGCACCCACCCGGTGACCACCTCGCTCATTGCCGGCGTCGTGGCCCGCGGACCCAAGGGCCCGTTGGCATCGTATCTTCGTCCCATCGGTATGGTGGGTCAGCTATGGGCCCACTTCCACGCCGCGGTATTCTCCTACCAGCCCTTGCCCCAGCGTACCGTGGAGCTCGGCGATCTGCTCCGAGGTCTATTCATCAACCATCAGCTCCGGGACGTGGTGCATCTGGTCTGGGACGATCGCGGCGGTGCCAGCGTGGGCGAGAGCGCCCTGGTTCGCGGCGTCGTCTGGGTTGGCCCGATCACCGAGATATCCTGAGTCTCCCATGACCCTCCTGATCGGAGCAGCGACGGTCGGCCTCATCCTCGCGCTCCTGGGACTCGGTGTTTTCTTGAGCTACCGGGTCTATGTCACCCTCGATCTGACGGCCGATGGCTCCTTCCTGGTGGGAGCCGCCGTCGTCGCCGCCCTCCTGGTTCGCGGCGTGCCTCCGCTGATCGCCACCATATTGGCCGCGATTGCCGGTGCCATTGCCGGCTGCATTACCGGTCTGCTCCACACCCGATTCCTCATCAGCACTTTGCTGGCCGGGGTGCTGACCAGCACCGCACTCTATTCGGTGGGCCTCTTCGCGATGGGAAGCGGCAACCTGTCCCTGGCCTCCGCCACGAGTCTGGTGACGCAGGTCGAGGACGTGGGACAACGGCTCCTGGGGCTGGAGCCCAGCATGAGCCTGCTGGTAACTGCGGCGCTCCTGGTGGCCGCGCTGGTATTGGGCCTCACCAGGTTCATGCAGACCGATCTTGGTCTGGCCATGCGAGCCGCCGGCAGCAACCCGCCGATGGCCAAGGCCCTCGCTATCGATGTGGATGGCATGATCGTGTTCGGCCTCGCCCTCTCCAACGGGTTGATCGGGCTTTCCGGCGCGCTCTACGCGCAGTACCAGGGCTTCGCCGACATACAGATGGGTATCGCCGCTCTGGTCACCGGACTGGCGAACCTCATGGTGGGGGAGGCGCTGGTGGGGCGGCGCTCGATCGGACGCTGGATCGTTGGTGCGGTGGTGGGAGCGGTGGTGTTCCGCCTGCTGGTGGCGCTGGCCATTCGGGCCGGACTCAACCCCAACGCGCTCAAGCTGGTGACCGCCGCACTGGTGCTGGGCGTCTTGGTGCTGCCTCAGCTGATCGCTCGAGCTGGACGCGTGCCGTCGTCGGGGAAGGCGCCGAGCCATGCCTGAAGTCGTGCTGCGGCTGGAGGCGGCCTCCCACGTTTTTCATCTGGGATCGCCTAGCGAGACCCGCGCCCTCGATGGAGTCGATCTGGAGCTGGAGCAAGGCAGCTTCACGGTGGTCCTGGGCACCAACGGCTCGGGAAAGTCGAGCCTGCTAAACGCGATCGCCGGCAGCTTGCCCCTGGTCCAGGGACGGGTCTATCTGGAGGGCCGGGACGTGACCGGCTGGCCCGAACAGCGCCGGGCGCGGTTCATCGGTCGGGTGTTTCAGAATCCGTTCACCGGGACCGCGTCGGATCTGAGCGTGGCCGAGAATCTGGTGCTCGCCGGTAGTCGGGACAGCCGTCGCTGGCTCCGTCGGGGGCTTGCACGTGATCGCCGAGCCGCCGTGGAGGAGAGAGTGACCCGGCTGGGATTGGGTCTGGAGCGCCGGCTCGACACACCAATGGGACAGTTGTCTGGCGGCCAGCGCCAAGCTCTCACTGTGCTGATGGCGACTATGGTGCCACCCACCTTGCTGCTGCTGGACGAGCACACCGCGGCCCTGGATCCCCGGAGCGCCGAGCAGGTCATCCGCTTGACCCAGGAGGCCATAGTGGAAGGCCGGCTCACGACCTTGATGGTCACGCATTCGATGGCGCAGGCGGTGCAGCTGGCCGATCGGATCCTCATCATGCACCGGGGCCGCCTGGCGTATGATCTCTCCGATGCCCGGCGGCGAAGACTCACCGAGGACGACTTGCTTCAGCTGTTCGATCAGCTCCGCTGGGCCGACCGCCTGGACGAGTCAGCCGCGGCGATGTTGCAGCGGGCGTACGTCTGATGCTGGTTCCGGTACTCCGAGAACAGTTGGCGGGCGCTGTGGCCGACCGCTATTCGCTGGAGCGCGACCTGGGCCGCGGGGGGATGGCGAGCGTGTACCTGGCGCGCGATCGCCAGAGCGGGGAGATGGTCGCGCTCAAGGCGATGCACCAGAACGTCGGTTCCGCGATCGGGCTGGAGCGCTTCCGCCGGGAGATGGGGATTGCCGCCTCACTGGATCATCCCTATATCGTGCCGCTCACGGATTCGGGATCCGCCGGCGACCTGCTCTACTACGTGATGCCCTACGTGCAGGGCGAGTCGCTGTCCCAGCGACTGGATCGGGAGCAGCGGCTCCCTGTGGCGGAGGCCATTCGCATCACCCAGGACGTGGCCCAGGCCTTGGGCTACGCCCATCATCACGGAATCCTCCACCGGGACGTCAAGCCGGAAAACGTGCTGTTGGCTGATGGGCATGCCCTTATTGCCGATTTCGGGCTGGCCCGGGCCATCGGCGCGGCCGACCGTCGAAAGCTGACCTCCACCGGCGTTGTGGTGGGGACGGTCCATTACATGAGCCCGGAACAGCTGCTCGAGCGGAGCGATCTCGACCAACGATCCGATGTTTACAGCCTGGGATGCATTCTCTATGAGATGCTGACGGGAAGCCCACCCTACACCTCGCGATCCATCACCAATCTCGTCACCCTGATCCTTCGTGCGGCCCTCCCATCCGTACGGACCATCAATCCCATGGTGCCGGAGGCGTTGGACCAGGTGATCGCCCGGGCGTTGGCCAAGAATCCCGAGGATCGATTCGGGAGTATGGAGGAGTTCTCGACGGCTCTGGGACCTTTCTCTCCGGCGGGATAAGCCCCCCTCTTCTTGCTATACATAGAAGTATGATGTATGGTGATCCTATGTATCAGGCACCTACTCCGTAGATCATGGACATCCCCAAAGACCTCGTCGCCGCCGGCGCCACCCCGTTGGTTCTGGCCATTCTGGCCGAGGGTGACTCCTACGGCTACGCGATCCTCAAGCGCGTCGGCGAGCTTTCCGGTGGGGAGCTGCAATGGACCGACGGCATGCTCTACCCGGTACTTCACCGTCTCGAGCGGCAGGGGCACATCAAGGGCAAGTGGGGCGCGTCGGATACGGGCCGGAAGCGCAAGTACTATCGCCTCACCGCCCGGGGCCGGGATCAGCTCGCGGAACAGTATCAGCAGTGGCAGACGGTGGATTCAGCCCTCCGCAACATCTGGCTCGCGCTCTCCCGTCCGGGACGCGCAGCGCTGTCGCCGCGGTCCGCCCATGGCTGAGCCCGCGCGGGGAGTCGGATCGAGCGAGTCGCTCGAGGGACAGATCGAGCAGTGGCGGAGCTATTTGCGCCGGCGCCAGGCGATCCGGCCGGTGGACGTGGAGGAGCTGGAGGATCATCTGCGGGGCGAGATCGCCACACTGCGTCGGGCGGGCCTCTCGGAGAACGAGGCATTCCTGGTGGCGGTGAAGCGGATGGGTGCCCTGGACGCGATCTCGGGCGAGTTCGCGCGGGAGCACTCGGAGCGTCTCTGGAAGCAGCTGGTCATCGGCCCGCCCGACACAGCCCAGCCAAGCGAGGCCCGGAACGAGACGATCGTAGCCTTCGCCCTGGCCGTGGTGGCAGCGCTGGCAGTCAAAGTGCCGGCGCTGTTCGGTCTGGAGTGGGGCGGCAAGGACATGCCGTTCTACCTGCGGAACTTCAGCTTCTTTGTCCTCCCTCTCCTCACCGGGTATTTCGGGTGGAAGCGGAGGCTCACCGGGCGCATCCGGATTGGGCTGGGTCTGGGGTTCGCAGCCGCGGCCCTCTTGGCGAATGTCTATCCCTTCGCACCAGGCGGGGACACGGAAAGACTGACCGCGCTGCACTTGCCCATCGCCCTGTGGCTGCTCGTGGGACTCGCCTACGCCGGGGAGCGTTGGCGGAGGAGCGCCGGGCGCATGGATTTCGTCCGCTTCTCGGGCGAGCTGTTCATCTATTACGCGCTGATCGCGCTGGGCGGCGGGGTACTCGTCGGGTTCACCATGGGGATGTTTTGGGCGATCGGGATCAACGCCGAGTTCGTGGTGGGGAGCTGGCTGGTCCCATGCGGAATCGTAGGGGCGGTGATAGTCGGCTCCTGGCTGGTCGAAGCGAAGCAGAGCGTGATCGAGAACATGGCTCCCGTGTTGACCCGCCTATTCACTCCCTTATTTGCGCTCACGCTGCTCAGCTTCCTCGGCACGATGCTGTGGACCGGCCACGGGATCGATATCCAGCGCAACGCACTGATCGCCTTTGATCTGCTGCTGGTTCTGGTGCTGGGTCTCCTGCTCTACTCCATCTCCGCGCGCGACTCCCAGGCTTCGCCCGACGCCTTCGACCTGCTCCTGGTGCTACTCCTGATCAGCGCGCTCGTCGCCGATGCCTTTGCCTTGCTGGCCATCGGGGCCCGCATCTCGGAGTTCGGTTTCACGCCCAATCGGGTGGCGGGGCTGGGCGAGAACGTGGTTCTGCTGGGGAACTTGCTGTGGTCGGCCCTGCTCTATGTGCGTTTTCTGCGCGGCCGCGGCCCCTTTGCCAGCCTGGAGCGTTGGCAAACCGCCTATCTGCCGGTGTACTCCATCTGGGCCGCAATCGTCGTTGTGGCCTTCCCTCCGCTGTTCGGGTTCAAGTGAGGAAACCGCGTTCCCGGTTTGCGCACCGAAATTTCTCAATGATCGGGTAGCGAACCGCGGTCCCGTACGCCATCATAGTCGATCAATGCTGACGCGCCTCGGATGCAGGCACAGCTGACGTCACCCCAGGAGGAGCCATGAGCACCACCGCCATTCGCAGTCAGAGCTCGATCGAGGACCCGCGCGTCGGGAATGTCGACTTGAAGCTCGAGGTCATCCTCATCCCGGTCGCGGACGTCGACCGTGCGAAGGAGTTCTATGGAGGTCTCGGGTGGCGCCTCGATGCCGACTTCGCCACCGACGAGGATCACGTGGTCCAGTTCACGCCTCCGGGCTCTCAGTGCTCGGTTCACTTTGGTACCAATCTCACCACGGCAGCCCCCGGATCGGCACAGGGCATGTTTCTGATCGTCTCGGACATCGAAGCTGCGCGCGACGAGCTGAAGCAGCGTGGCGTCGAGGTGAGCGAGGTGTTCCACTTCGCCGGCTTCAACCGAGTCGACCCCGCTGCCCGTTTGAGCGGCCCCTCTCCGGACCGGCCCAGCTACGGGTCGTTCGTGTCCTTCAGGGACCCGGATGGCAACAGTTGGCTGGTGCAGCAGATCACGACGCGGCTGCCGGGCCGCATCGACCCCGGTGCGATCTCGTTCGGGTCGGCCAACGATCTGGCGGGCGCCTTTCGCCGGGCGGAGCAGGCGCACGGGGTGCACGAGAAGCAGCTCGGGCAGCGAGACGAGAACTGGCCCGAGTGGTACGCGGCGTACATGGTAGCGGAGCAGGCGGGCACCGAGCTGCCAACCTGAGCGACCGATGCGCCATGACATCGTGCCTGGGGCGGTCTTCCCCGACTACGAGCTGCCCGATCACACCAAGACGCCCCGCAAGCTCAGCCAGCTGCAGGGCGAGGACCCGCTGATCCTGACGCTGGCGCGCGGCCACTACTGTCCCAAGGAGCACCAGCAGCACCTGGAGCTGGCCGCGTTCTACCCCAAGATCGCGGTGGCGTACACTCAGATCGCCACGATCGCGACCGACGAGCACCATACGCTGCAGGAGTTCCGGGCGTCGGTGGGCGCGCAGTGGACCTTTCTTTCCGACCCGGGCCGCATGGTGCAGCGGGACCTCGACATTCAGGAGTACACCGACCCGGAACACAACCCGATGATTCCGCACACGCTGGTACTCAAACCGGGTCTGGTGATCCATCGGATCTACAACGGATACTGGTTCTGGGGCCGTCCGTCGGTCGTGGACCTGTGGCACGACCTGCGCGAGGTGAGCCGCGAGATCCGGCCCGACTGGGACCTGAGCACACCGGGACTGCGGGAGGCCTGGGACGCGGGAGACCACTCGCCTTTTCACGGCTGGAACAAGCGTCCCGGTCAGAAGCCAGCCCCAGTCGGATAACCGGGCACGGCAACTACGCAGTTGCTGTGTTCCCCAACTCATCGATGGCCGGTGCAGTCGCACCGGCCATTCTTTGGCGCCCCCGTCCGGATGCGTGGGGGTTCATCCTTTGACAGTTGCAGGACTGCGATAGTTGCTCGCGTCCCCAGACGAAACCATCTGGGGCAAACGGCCGTCCAAGAGTCTCGTAAGTCCCGATCCCCTGAAATGCGACATAACGCGAAAGGATTCAAGGAATGGCCGTCAAAATTCTCTTTCCCGCTGTGGTGACCGGTCTGTTACTGAGCGCTGCCGCAGGCGCGGCGCCGGCGGGCGCGCAACAGCCGGCCTCTCGAGCCTCGTGGATCTCGGATAGCACCTTTATTCAAACCGCCGGCAGTGTGGGCCTGCTGCAGGTGAAGCTGGGGCAACTGGCGCAGAAGAAGGGGTCCAGCCCGGCTGTGGTGGACTTCGGCAAGCGGATGGTCGCCGATTACTCGAAGGCAAACCAGGACTTCGCGGCCGCGGCGAAGCAGGCCGCCTTCCCGTCACCGGCACTGGTGAGACAGGACCAGCAGACCTTCAACCGATTCAACACCCTGGGCCGTTCGTCCTTCGACAAGGCCTACATGGCCGAGATGGTGAAGCAGCACATTGAGGAGGTGCGGCTGTTCGAGGCGGAATCGAAGGATGGGCGGGTGCAGTCGCTCAAGCAGTTAGCCTCGAAGATGCTCCCCGATCTGCAGCAGCGCCTGGCAGTGGCCACCGAGACGGCGGGATCGATCGGGGCGTCGGTGACCGCATCGGCCGGGAAACCGGGCCAGAGCTCCGCCAGCAGGTAAGACTCTCGCCTCGCCAACTTGCTGCGCACCAGCTCGTAGTTACGCGAGCTGGGCGCGGCACCGGCGTACCAGATCCAGGAGCTTCAGCTCCGGCCCTGTTGTGGAACCCCCGAACAGATCGTTGTGCACGGCGCAGCTCCAGGATCTCAGCCGAGCGTTGAACGAGTTTGACGCCATGGTTAGCAAGGGTCTCAGACCCGGGTGTCGCACGTCGGCGCCCGTTTCAACCCAGGGCATCGGAGCTCCGACCTTCTTGCGCTGTCAACCACCCAACTTCAGGTTAGAGCCGGTTCGCCTCGTCTGATGCCCATCACTACAATCGTCGGAGGTGGCTGATGCCAAACCGAATCGAGCTCGTCTCGGCGCTCGTCGCGCTCTCAGCCCTGGTTGGAGGATGTGCTAAGAAGGAGTCTGCCGCTCAGGGGAGCGGGGAGCGTCAGGCCGCGGCGCCGGTGGATACCAAGGCCGCCGAGGCCGAGATCCGCCAGAGCGACAAGGAGTTTTTCGATGCGGTGAAGGCCCGGAACGCCAACGCCATCGCCGACCTGTACGCTCCGGACGCCATCTCGATGCCCGCCAACTCGGCCCCGCTCATGGGTCGCGATGCGATCCTCAAGTTCAACCAGGAGATGCTCAAGGCCCCCGGGCTCGTCATCACCGGCGAATCGGACGTCATCAAGTTCTCCGACGACGGGACCCTGGCCTACGCAGCGGGGAAGTATTCGGCGTCGTTTACCGATCCCAAGGGCCGCCCGGTCAAGGACGAGGGGAAGTTCCTGAATGTGCTCAAGCAGGTCGACGGGAAATGGAGGGTCGTGGCCGACGCGTATAGCAGCAATAAAGAGCCTCCCCGATAAGCCATAGGCTGTTTGGGCTCTAACGCGGACCGGTGCCGCTCCCCAGATTGAGTCCTGAACCAGTCCGTTGCGCTTCAGGCATTGAAAAGGTGAGCGGCTCCCTGGCTGACCAACTATCCCGCGAACTCATCCTGGTGGTGGACGACGAGCCTGCCGTCCGCCAGATGACCCGGCGCATGCTGGAAGCTGCGGGATATCGGGTGGTAGAGTCCGATGATGGCACCGACGCCCTGGGCATCCTCGAGCAGGGCGGGGTGGACGCCGTCGTCACCGACATGCGGATGCCCGGCATGACCGGGGAGGAGCTTGCCGCCCATCTGGCCCTGATGACGCCGCACCCGCCCATCCTCATGGTGTCGGGATATCAGGACCATCTCGCCTCGATCGGCCTTGCCGGGCCGATACTCGGCAAACCGTTTCGAGCCGACCAGTTGATCGGAAGCATCCGGGAGATGCTGTCCGGCCAGACTCAAACTCCTAGCTCCTCCATGAGCTAGGAGTTTCCCACCAGCCTCGCCAGCTCCGCCCGCACCGAATCCACCACCGGTCTAACGGCCGGCTCCGGATTCGATCGCAGCGCCAGGTAGTGCTCGTATGCTTTAACCGCTCCAAGCCGATCGCCCGTGAGCGCGGCCAGCCGGCCCTCTTCCCTGAGGTGTGGGGCCAGATAATCACTTAGATGGTAGGCGTAGGGCCGCCGCCGGACCGCCGCCAACGCGGCGCGGTTGTCGCCCTGCCGCTCCCGCAGCCGGGCCACCTCCAGATTCGCGAAGTCCTCGAAGCCGACCGGGCTGATCCCAACCATCGAGCGGACGTACGCCGGACTCAAGGTGAACGCCACCGGCGGCCCGTTGCGCGATCCGCCCGGCCCGCTCCGCATCAGCGAGTCCAGGCGGTCCAGCGCCGATCCTGCCGTCGTAGCCCTCGATTCCTCGGAGAGCTTCGCTTCCAGCAGCGCGGCGCACACCGTGTTCGACCTGAGCGACTCCGGGGAGTCTCCCGGCGCGCGAGTCCTAAGCCGGGCGATGGCCTGGGCCGCGCCACCTGTCTCGCCCCGGCTCAGCCGCCAGAGCGTGGCGACACACGCATCCATGTTCGCCACCGCCCGCGCGTCGCTTCCTCCCCGCGCCGTCCGTCCCGCCAACCGGGCCAGCTCCCCCGCTGCGCTGCCGGCGTTCACCGTGTCCCCGTCCCCGTACAAGGCGTCGAGCACCCGCTGGTATAGCGCGGTATGCGGCTGGTACTCGGCCTCGTCGGGACGGGCCGTATCCGCCAGCGCCGCCGCGGGGCGCCCGCGATTGATTTCGAACGCGTGCAGGTAGGCCTTGCTCCGTTGCCAGTCGGAGCTCCGCCCCGCCTTGGCCCGGATGACCACAGCCGCCGAGTCCGCGTCCTCCAGCCGCAGACCGTCGAGCACCGCGTAGTTCATGATCCGCCAGAGACTCTGCAGCGCCATCTGCCGATACGTCGCCCGCAACGCGTTAAGCCCCCGCTCGTCGTGCAGCCCTTCGGCGATGCGCCAATGGTAGAAGTCCAGTAGCTCGCCGTTGGTATCGCGGGCCAGGTACAGCGCGCCCAGCCGCCGCACCTGGGCGGTGTCGTCGCCGTCCAGCCAGGCCAGCTCCACCAGGTGCCCCAGCGGTGCGGTGCCCGAGTCGAGCGTCTCTGACCGGCGAAACGCATCCTCCGCCCTCCTCCAGGTGGACTCGACACCGAGATAAGGGCCTTCGTGGAAGTACATGTCTCCCAGCTCGTACCACCGCTCGGCTTGGCCCGGCGCCAGCTCCACCGCCCGCTCCCACGCGCTCAGATGCTGGGCTGCGGTGGAGACGGCCGGATAGTCTGGGCCTACGTTGGCCAGCAGCAGGGCCTGGTCGCTCGGGCTCAGCCGATCGCGGCTGCGCCACGCCAGATCCAGTCCCCGACGGCCCGCGCCGGGCGCCGAGGTCCACCCGGCGGCGCTCGCCAGTCTCAGGGCTGCCAGTGCAAAAGTCGAGTCCAGATCGAGCGCCCGCTCGTAGCGGACCACCGCATCCCGGTAATCGCCACGGCGGTACGCCGCCTGAGCCTCGAGATAGAGCTGCAGCGCGGGAAGCGGCCGGTTGACCAGGCCCTCGAGCCCGCGCGACGCTCCCGTCTCCTCGGTGATGAGCTGGGCGATCAGCCGGTCCACCAGTTGCGGCAGGCTGTCCGCCACGCCCTCGACCTTCGCCTCGGCGCGCTCGCTTCCGCCCTGGACCGGGAGCAGCGACGCGGTGAGCGTCACGTGCGCGGGCGTGCCCACCACGCCCCCTTGCAGTACTTGACCGGCGCCGAGCCGGCGGGCCAGGTCGAGCACGGCGGGTCCGGGAAGATCGCCCGCACCCGACCCCCCGGCGTGCCGCCAGGCGGCCATCACCGTGCCCGGATCGGCCGCGCGCGCGCCGCCCTCGCCGGTCAGCCGGGCGGCCACCAGATCGATCATCCCTTCACGGAGGTAACCGAGAGCCGGAGCCGCGCCGCCCACCCGGAACGGGACCACCGCCACCAGGTTCCGGTCGAGTGCGACGTTCGGCTTCCACCACCAGAAGTATCCTGCAACGACAGCGAGAACGAGGGCACCGGCAGCCGGCAGCACCACACGTGCCGGGCGACGGCTTCTTCGGGGCATCGAAGCGCTGGCGAGAGTCGGCTCGTCCGGTGCGGCCAGCGCCTTGGCAAAGTCGCCGGCGGTGGGGAAGCGGTCGGCTGGGGTCTTGGCCAGCGAGCGCATCACACTCCGCTCCACGCCCGACGGCACGGTGTCGCGCACCGTCCGGAGCGGCGGCACCGGATCGATTGCGTGGCGCGCCAAGAGTTGCTGCGCGGTGTTCCCAACGAACGGCGGCTGCCCCGCGAGCATCTCGTACAGCACGCAGCCGAGCGCGTAGAGGTCGCTCCGCCCGTCCAGCTCGCGGGTGGCGGTGGCCTGTTCCGGACTCATGTACGCCGGGGTGCCGAGGGCCAGCCCGGTCTCGGTCAATCGGTCCTGGCCCGCGGCACTGATGGCCCGGGCCACCCCGAAGTCGGCCACGACCGCCTCGTCGCCCTGTAACAGAATGTTTTCGGGCTTGATGTCGCGGTGGATGACGCCGTGCGCGTGGGCGTAGCCCAGGGCGCTCAGCACCTGGCCGGCGATCCGGATCGCCTGATCCAGCGGCAGCTGGCGCTCGCGCGCCAGCCGCTGCCGGAGAGACTCGCCCTCCACGTACGGCATGGTGTACCAGAGCCGACCGGAGGCCTCGCCCGAGTCGTGCACCGGAAGGATGTGGGGGTGGGTGAGCCGGGCGGCGATCTTGATCTCGAGCAGGAACCGCTCGGGCCCGAGCGTGGCAGCCAACTCGGGTCGCAGCACCTTGAGGGCGACGGGCCGGTCATGCCTGAGGTCATGGGCCAGGTACACCGTCGCCATGCCGCCGCGGCCCAGTTCGCGCTCGATACGGTAGCGCTCGGCCAGGGCGGCCGCGAGGACGTCGAAGGTGTCAGGCGACGAGGGCATCGGTGGGGGCAAGATGACCCGCGCTGGAGGTTTCTGCCAGATTGGATCTTGCCCGGAGCGGCCCCATCTTCCACATTGCGTCCGCGCCGCCGTTGCCGTCCTCGACCGTGCACGCCGGATCCCACGCCCAGAACGTTGCCCGATAGGAGCCGGACCCTATGAAGCCTCGCTTTGCCCTCATCCTGCTCGCCGCATCACTCGGGTGCGAGAGCGCCGATCGAGTGAGCCCCAATACTGCCGAACCAACTCCCCAGGCAGCTCGCGCGGCAGCACCCGCCGCGACCGGGATCCCGTTCGGCAACTTCAACCAGCCGCTCAGCGCCTACGGTTCCCTCTTCAACGGGGGCCACCTCAACCCCCAGAAGCCTGAGTCCCTGCTCTCGTACCTGTCCACCATCCGCGCGGCCAAGGGACACGTGGTGCTGGCCCTCGCCGGCGGTTCCCTCAACTACACCAACGCGGACGGCACCTTCAATTTGGACCGCTGGAAGCTGCGGCAGGACCGCTATTACAACGCTGTGGACCTCAACTCCTTCAACTCCTACATCGCGGACGGCACCGTCATCGGCAACTTCCTGATCGACCAGCCCAACTGCCCCGAATGCTGGGGAGGACAGGTCATCCCTCAGGACATGGTCGACTCGATGGCGAAGTACAGCAAACAGCTCTGGCCGGCGATGACTACCATCGCCCGGGCCGATCCGACCTGGCTGCAGCAGTATCCCAACGCCTACGCCTATCTCGATACCGGCTGGGCCCAGTACGTGATGCGAAAAGGGGACGTCAACACCTACCTGTCGCAGAACGCGGCCGCGGCGCAGGCCAAGGGACTGGGTCTGGTGGTGGGCCTCAACTATCCCGATGGAGGCGTCAACAGCGCCACTCTGACCGCCACCCAGATCAAGAACTTCGGCTCGGTTCTGCTGGGGAGCTCGCAGGCCTGCGCCTTCATCTCCTGGAAGTACGACGCCACCTTCTTCGCGCAGAGCGACATCGCCTCCGCCCTCGATCTCTTGAGCAAGAAGGCCAAGCGGCACGCGGCCACCAAGTGCGCGCTGTGACCTAGAAGCCGGGTGGCCGCTCTCCGGCCACCCCGAACTCCCGCTCCAGGGCGAGACCCACGCGGGTGATCGTCCCTTCGTCGAACAACCGTCCAATCAGCGTGATCCCGTGCGGCACCCGGCGCGGCGACGAGAACGTCGGCATCGGGTGCTTGGGGTCCGGGGCCCAGTCGCTCCGCGCCTGTGTCACCTCGACAAATCCAGCCCGCAGCGTGAGGGACGGATGCCCGGTGGCGTTGGACAGAGTGAGCATTTCGTCTCTGAGCGACGGCACCAGAAGCAGATCCACCTGCGAGAATATCCGGTCCATCTCCTGCGCCACCCGGCGGCGGAACCGGTCGGCCTGCACGTAGTCCACCGCCGAGAGAAACCGGGCCATCCGGAAGCTGTTGGGCCAGGCGTCGTCGGTCTGCACCTTGAGGTCGTCATCCTTGCCGCTCAGCGTTAGCTCCTCGAATGACGCCGCCGCCTCGGCGAACAGGAGGTGGAGGAGCCCGCTGTAAGGCCAGTCGGGGAGAGTGACCTCAACCGGGAGCATTCCCAACCGCCGCACTGCCTCCAGCGCCGAGCGGTCCACCTCGGTGGCCGGGGCTTCCTTCATCCACTGGGAGATGTACCCGACCTTGAGGCCGGTCACCGGAGCCGCCGCATCGTAGTTGAGGCTGCTGGACACGCTGGAGAGGTCGCCCTCGTCCGGGCCGTTGATCGCCTGGAGCACCAGCATGGTGTCTTCCACGCCCCGGGTCATCGGGCCCAGCTTGTCGAACGACCAGCAGAGCGTCATCGCGCCGGTTCGCGCCACCCGTCCGAAGGTGGGACGGAGGCCGGTGACGCCGCAGCGCATCGAGGGATCGATGATGCTCCCCGCCGTCTCGCTCCCGATGGAGAACCCCACCAGCGCCGCCGCGGTCGCCGCGCCGGGGCCGGCGCTCGATCCACCGGCGCCCTCCTCCTCGAGCCAGGGATTCATCGTCTGGCCTTTGAACCAGATGTCGTTGAGGGCGAGCGCGCCCAAGCTCAGCTTGGCCAGGAGCACCGCGCCCGCGTCGTACAGCCGGCGCACCACCACCGCGTCGGCGGTCGGCACCCGGTTCCGAAACGGCTCGGCCCCGTAGGTGGTGGGGATCCCGGCGGTGTCCAACAGATCCTTCACCCCGAAGGGGATTCCGTGCAGCGGCCCGCGATACCGGCCCCGCGCGATCTCGGCATCGGCCTTTTTGGCCTGGGCGAGGGCGTGATCCTTGGTGACGGTGATGATCGAGCGAAGCCGGGAATCGAACCGCTCGATGCGCTTGAGATAGATGTTGGTCAGTCGCTCGGCGCCGAGCTTGCGCTGCTGGATCCAGCGGGAGAGCTGGCTCACCGGCGCAAAGGCGATGGCATCGTCGTTCGGGGGGAGCGGTCCGGGATCGCCTGAGTTGCGCACGAACTGGTAGCGCGACTGACCGGCCTGCGTCGGAGTGATGCGTGGGTCCCAGCGGGTAGCGGGGGAGTGCTCCGGGCCGAGCGGCACCTTGCGGGGGCCGGTCCGCCGCTCCAGCAGCGCGGCCATCGATTTCCGCCAAGTCCGCGCCGCCTGCTCCCGCTCCGCTCCGGTCATGGGGAACTGGACCAGCTTCTCCGCCTCGGCAAAGGTGGCGGCCGATACCTCCGGGCCGACCGCCGGTGCCGTCGCGAACGCCGGCGGCGTGCCGGGGGCCGCTTGCGCCGTCGAGCCGGGCGCCTTGCCGTTCTTCGTCTGGCCTTTGCAGCTGGCAATGAAGCCGGCCAGACCGATCGGAGCCTGCACCAGAAACTGTCGGCGTGTGTTCATGGAATCTCCAGCAGTATTGATCGTGAGACTACAGCCAATCACGCACTCGGCGGCTCAGGAGATAGAACAGCATCACGCCGGCGATGGGAAGACCGATAAGTGACCGCCAATCGTTTTGGATAACGGCATTCAACAGGTCGCCCAGCAGATTCACGCCGAGGAGTCCGACCGCCACCCGGTAGCCCCAGCGACGACGAGTCCAGAGCCCGACCGCAGCGGCGGCGCATGCCAGCGCAACCACAATCATCAAGGGAACTCCCCAGGGCGCCAGCTGGGCGAACTGCGATCGGGCTTCGGGCTTGAGGCGCCAGATGGCATCGGCCCACGCTCCGGGCCACGCCAGGGCCACGGCGCTCACGGTGGCGGGAATGATCCCCAGAGTGAAGAAGACGCTGAGCGCGGTGACGCCGGCGGGCCGGTCAATGGAAGCCACGACTCAAGCTAATGACCGGCTCTCTCCTTGTGGTGCGGTGCGGGCCTGACTAAGGTTGCATTGAGGCCAATGCAATTTCCCCCGCGGAAGGCTCATCGTGGTCCTGTTTCCCAAGCCCGCGACAACCATTCTGGTGATCGATGATGAGCGCATCTCGCGCCGGGTGGCTTACCGCCTGTTGAGCGAAGAGGGCTATCGAGTGCTCGAGGCGGAGAACTGCGCCGAGACGCTGGATGTGCTGCGCCTGGCTCAGGGGCGGGTGGATCTGGTGGTGATCGACGTGGTGATCCCGGAGGCGGACGGTGTGACCATCGGCCGGGCGGTGCGGGAGCACTATCCCGATCTGCCGATCCTTTATATGTCGGCTCATCCCGCCGAGGTGCTCGCGCGGCACGGACTCACCACGCTCAACGTCCCCTTTCTGGCTAAGCCATTCACCCGCGGTGAGGCGCTGGAGAAGGTGCGCCAGGCGCTCGATCGCCGGCATCTTCCGCGGGCCGACGGGCGGCGTGTCCTGCTGGTCGAGAACGACGATATGGCTCGCCGGGCGCTGGCGAAGATCTTGGAGAAGGCCGGGTACCGGGTGACGCAGGCCGGTAACCGGGACGAGGCGGTCCAGCTCTGGTGGAAGCAACGGGGAGATCTCGTCCTGCTCGACATGCCTGAGAAAGACGGGATCGAGACCATCGACGAGCTGCGGGCCCACGCGCCCGCCGTTCGCATCATCGCCCTGTGCGGGGAAGGGGCCGGCCGTATGCTAGGGGCCGATCTCACCCTCCAGAAACCATTCGATCGGGCCGAGCTACTGGCGATGATCGCGCAGGTGTTCGCCTACTCCGGCTGACCTCATCGCGGCTATAAAACCGAGCGCCTCCAGGTTGCCCCGGAGGCGCCGATCTTGAACATTTCGCTCTTTTTTACCCGCAGGTGCAAGCACCGGTTCCGCAGCAACAACCGGTATCGCAGCAACCTTTGGTGCAGCCACACGCAGCAGCCATGATGTCCTCCTTCGCGGGCAGTGCCCGCACTTATGAAGCTACCTTCCGACCCGGCACAGGCAATAGACAACGCCTACATCACCCTGGCCGCCGAGAAACTGCTATCATTATAAGAATCG
>DASSED010000060.1:0-8849 GCA_035695405.1 Gemmatimonadales bacterium | reverse complement strand
TGATATCGAGCCAGACCTGGTTGGTGCCGACAGCCAGGAGCTGGTCCAGGCGATCGATGCTGGTTTCCGCCGGTACCGCCTGGTCGCGCGCGTCAACCACCAGTCGCATGGTGCCCATGGTGCCTCCCTCGAGCGGGCTCTTTGGCAAGGTTCACAGCGGAGGAAGAAAGATGGAGTCTGCAAAGGCTGGAGGTAAGAACGGGCGCTAGCCGGGAGGCCCGCGTCGGCGCAGATTCGAGGCGTCTTCCCAAGGCACACCGATGCCGACGCTGGATCGCTTCGATCGTCTGAAGGAAGCCCTCGCCGGGCGATACGCCGTGCTCCGCGAGCTGGGTGCGGGAGGCATGGCGAACGTGTACGTCGCCGAGGACCTGAAGCACCACCGTAAGGTGGCCGTGAAGGTCCTGCGGTCCGAGCTTGCCGCCGCACTCGGTCATGACCGGTTTACCCGCGAGATCGAGATCGCAGCCCAACTGCAGCACCCGCACATCCTGCCGCTCCTCGATTCCGGCGAGGCCGAAGGCTTTCTCTACTACGTCATGCCCTACGTGGATGGCGACTCGCTCCGCGACCGCCTGGTGCGTCAGGGTGAGCTGCCGATACAGGAGGCAGTGAGACTCCTGTGCGAGATCGTCGATGCATTGGCCTACGCCCACGCCCATGGAGTGGTCCACCGGGATATCAAGCCCGATAACGTGATGCTCTCGGGTCGCCACGCCCTGGTGATGGATTTCGGGGTGGCCAAGGCAGTGAGCGATGCAACCGGGCAGCACTCGGTCACGACGGCAGGCGTGGCCCTGGGAACCCCAGCCTACATGGCCCCCGAGCAAGCGAGCGCCGACCCGCACCTCGATCATCGGGTCGATATCTACGCACTCGGTGTGATGGCCTACGAGTTCCTGGCTGGTCGGCCGCCGTTCACGGGCGCCACCCCGCAGCAGGTGCTGGCAGCGCACGTGACCCAGGAGCCCGAGCCGATCGTAACGCACCGAGCCAGCATCCCTCCGGCGCTGGCGGCGGTGGTCATGAAGTGCCTCGCCAAGCATCCGGCCGACCGTTGGCAGACCGCTGACGAACTGCTGGCGCGGCTCGAACCGCTGCTCAACCCCAGCGGTGACACCACGCCCGTAAGGCCCGGACTGGTCGCGGCGCAGCACCGGCCCATGGTGGGCCCACGAGCGGTGATGGTCCTCGTGGTCCTGGCACTGGTGGTGACAACGGCCGCTCTCCTCCTGTCGAGTCACCGGTCTACCGAGGTTACTCTGGGACGACGCACCCAGGTGACTCTCGATCCCGGTCTCGAAGTGGACCCGGCCATATCCCCGGATGGAAAGTTCATCACCTACGCCGCCGGTCCCACCAGTCTGATGAAGCTGTACATCCGCCAGCTCGAGGGCGGCAACACGGTGCCCATCAGCGCGGACCTCTCGGGCAATCTCCGGCGGCCCCTGTGGTCTCCCGATGGTGCCCGGATCGCGTTCCAGTCTCCGCGGGGGATCGAGACGGTGACGGCATTGGGGGGAATCCCCAAGCTGCTGGTCGGGGTCGAGGGAGCCAACCGCCCTACCGACTTTGCCTGGTCCCCGGATGGCCAGCGCATTGCTTTTCGGCGTCTCGACACCTTGTACACCAGAGCATTGGGAGAAGGGACATCACGCGCGGTCGCGACCGGCTTCGAGATCCACTCTCCTGCGTGGTCTCCCGACGGAACCTGGATCGCCTACGTATCGGGGAACTCTGATTTTGTCTTCAGCCCCTCCATCTTCGGCAATCTCGCGCCCAGCGCGATCTGGCTGGCACCCGCCGCCGGTGGCCCGGCGGTCCCGGTGACGGACAACAAATCGATGAATGTGAGTCCGGTGTGGCTGCCGCGAGGGCGGCAGCTGCTGTTCATCTCCGATCGGGATGGAGGTCGAGACATCTATCGGGTAGCGCTCCGCAGTTCGGGCCAGCCGGCGGGGCCACCCACGCGACTCAGTGCCGGCTTAAACGCCCATACCATCAGCATTACAGCCGATGGCAGCCGGCTGGCATATTCGGTCTTTACCGAGACCGCCAATGTCTGGTCGGTAGCGGTTGGAGCGGGCGATGCGATCGAGGTCTCCCAGGGTAACCCGGTTACGACCGGCCGGCAGAGTAACGAGGGTCTCGATGTCTCCCTTGATGGCCGATGGCTGGCCTTCGACTCGGATCGAAGCGGCAACCAGGACATCTACAAGATGCCGCTGGCCGGCGGAGAGCCTGAGCAGTTGACCACCGATCCTCAGGATGACTTCGGTCCTGCCTGGTCGCCGGATGGGAAGGAGATCGCCTTCCATTCGTTCCGGAATGGCAATCGCGACATTTTCACGATGCCTGCAGCTGGAGGCCCCGCACAACCGGTGGTCGCCACTCCCAGCCAGGAGCGGGGACCTGATTGGTCGCCGAACGGGCGGCAGCTGGCTTTTTCGTCGAACCAAACCGGCAGGTATGAGGTCCATATCATTTCGCGGGAGGGGAGGAGCTGGGGAGCGCCACGGCAAGTGACCCGCGGCGCCGACCTTCCCCGTGCGGGCGGAGCTTTTCAATGGTCGCCGGATGGTCGGTTCATCGCGTACATCGGGGGACAGTCACTGAAGATCATTTCGCCCCACGGCGGCGAGCCCCGCACATTGGTCGACGTCCGGGATTCACTCGCCCTGCCCGTGCCGGAAAAGCTTACCTGGTCTGCCGACAGCCGGCTGGTGTACTTCGTAGCTCACGATGCACGAGGCCTCGCGGGCGTCTGGTCCGTGGGGCTGAACGGCGGGCCGCCGCGACGCCGGGTCCGCTTCGAGGATCCGGCGACCGATTTCGGGAGAGGCAGGTTCGCGAGCAGTGGTAATCGGGTCTATTTCCCATTGGAGAAACGCGAGAGCGACATCTGGATCGCCGAGGTCCTGACACGATAATCTCAGCGCATCAGCCGGTCCTGGCGACCAACCGTAAGATATTTCCCGGCACGCCGGCCCAGGTAAGAACGGTTTGATCCTGGCGGACCAATGAACCGGCACCCAGATTCAACTCATTCTGAGCATCTACAGGCCTGAGATGCCGGTCTTCCCTCATCGACATTCCGCAATCCGATCGCGACTGGTGCTCCTGTGTCTGGCCACCTCCTGCCACTCGAGCGCTCCCGCTCCCGCGCCTGGTGCCAGTGAGCGAGTTGTGCACCTTGGTGATCGGGAGCTCCACGCAGTCGAATGGCCGGGTAATGGTATCCCGCTGGTGATGTTGCATGGGCTTGGTGGGAACGCTGTCTGGTGGAGCGGGATGGCTCAGCAGCTGGGACATCGCCACGTCATTGCACTCGATCTCCCGGGCCATGGTAACAGTGAGTTGCCGCCGAGTTGGGAGCCCGATGCATTGGCGCGGGATGTCCTGGCAGCAGTGCGTCGGCGCTGGCCCGGCGAGCACATCTGGGTCGGTCACTCCTGGGGTGGGAAGATCGCGGTCGCAGCTGCGGCGGCGGACAGTTCAACTCGGGGCGTCATACTGATCGATGCTGTACCAGCCTCCGAATTCCGCCTTCCTGATCCGGCGCAGACAGCCGCCGATCTTTTCGCAGGAGAGCTCGACCCCTGGCCCAGCCTGGACTCGGCGCTCGCTGCCGTGCGGAAACTGCCGCAGTACTCGCCGTGGACTCCCGCCGTCGAGCTGGCCTTTCGGCGCGGGGTCAGTGTCCAGCCGGATGGCCGGGTTGTTCCCCACCTGTCCCGAGTGAAGGCGACAACAATCCTGCGCAGCCTCGCGATGGATCTGAGCCCGGCTGCCGCAGCCATCCACGCACCCGTTCTGATCCTGAGCGCCCCCGAAGGCTGGTTCGACGAGGACCAACAAGCTCTGTTTCCCTCCGCGACGTTTGTCAGGCTCAACGGGAATCATTGGCTGCAGATCAGCAATGTGGACGGTAGCGCCGCCACCGTCCTTGGCTGGCTCAGAACGCACGCACTGTAGCGGAGCCAACCAGCGCTACCTCTGAGCACCCTCAATCGAGAGCGGCAGCTGCGCTTTGTGGCGCAATCTCGATGCATCAGCCGCTCCCCTAAGAATGCAAGCCTTGCGCTCCAGCGACGGGGTGAGACACAGCTACGGCGAACCAGTGCTTAGACGGTCACCGGTGGGGGGCCGTTGTAGGAGGCTGTGGCCCATTCTCGGCTGGTTGCTTCTGGCCTGCGCCGGATCTCGATCCGCCAATTCGAGGGATCCGGCCAGTCAGGGCGATCAGGCCGTTCTTCTAGTGGCACTGGATGGATTTCACCCGAGCTACCTGGATCGGCCGCCCAGTCGTAACCTGCGCGAGCTGGCTCGCACGGGGGTGCGGGCCCGCTGGCTGACTCCCGTCTTTCCCACCCTCACATTCCCCAACTTCTACAGCATCGCGACCGGCCTCTACCCCGAGCACCACGGGATTGTGTCCAACACCATGCGGGACCCGGTGCTCGGCAGCTTTTCGCTGCGCGACAGAAAGGCGATGCAGGACCCACGCTGGTGGGGCGGCGAACCGATCTGGGTGACCGCGGTCCGTCAGGGGAAGCGGGCCGCAACTTTCTTCTGGCCCGGCTCCGACGTCGCGATCGGGGGTGTGCGGCCGACCTACTACAAGGTGTACGACCCGACGGTGCCGAATGCAGAGCGGGTCCGGCAGGTACTCGAGTGGCTCTCACTGCCCCCGGCTCGGGCGCCAGCACTGGTGACGCTCTATCTCGGCGACGTGGATGAGGCCGGGCACGAGTACGGACCGAGCTCGCTGGAAGAAGATTCAGCCATCGCCCGGGTGGACAGCGCCCTGGGCGCGCTCATGACCGGGATCGCGCAACGCGGATTGGACGGGCGGGTGAACCTGATCGTGGTATCGGACCACGGGATGGCGGAGCTGGACTCGTCGCGGGTGATCTACCTGGACGATTACCTCGACCCCGGTTCGGTCGAGATCGTCGATCGTGGACCGTTCCTGTCGCTGGTGCCGAGATCGAGGGAGGAGGAGAGAATCTACCGGCGCCTCAAGGAGGCAAATCCCCATCTGATGATCTATCGCAGGTCAGAGGTCCCTGCGGCTTACCACTACAGGGACAATGCTCGGATCCCGCCGATCATCGGCGTGGCCGACGATGGCTGGGCAGTGCTGACTCGTCCTCAACTGCCTCCACGGGGCGGGCACGGGTATCCGCCCGAGCGCCCGTCGATGCGAGCGATCTTTATCGGGCGCGGCCCGGCGTTCCGGAAAGGCGCCGTGGTGGAGCCATTCCAGAACATTCATATCTATCCCCTGCTGACCCACATTCTCGGTCTCAGGCAAGCTTCGAGCGACGGGACATTGGATTCGGTGAAGACAGTCCTGGCACGCTGATGCTGAGGCCCGGCGTTCGACACCAGTCGCATGGTGCCTCCTTCACCCGGCCGATTTGCAAGGTGAACAGCGGAACCCGATAGATGGAGGCCGCGAAGGGTGGAGGTAAGAACATCCTCCCGAGTAACCTAGATTGCCACAATGGGGTGGAGACCTGGAACCTGCTCGATCCTGCGACACACGATGCCCTCAAGGAGATAGCCGGCTATGGTGACTGCTCCAGAAGATCCTCCGCGCAGCTCCGGACCCACCACGGTGGAGGAGCTGACGCGACGCAATGTGGACCGGGTCCTGGCCCTCGAGGCGGTCGATCATAAGAAGGCCACCACCGCCGACCGGGTGGCGGATGCCATCACCGGTTTTTCCGGCTCGATCAAGTTCGTCTGGATCACGGTCCTGATCGTAGGCGGCTGGACAGTGCTCAATGTCGCCCTGCCCCGGGCCGACCGGATCGACCCGTTCCCCTTTCCCCTGCTCACGCTGGTGCTCTCGGTGGAAGCGATCTTCCTCTCCATCTTCATCTTGATGAGCCAGAACCGCGCCGCCCGGATGAGCGAAAAGCGCAGCCAGCTGGACCTGCAGCTGACGCTGCTCTCCGAGCAGGAGAACACCAAGATGCTCCTGATGCTGGAGCAGATCTGCCACGCCGTAGGGGCGGAGGCTGCCGGGGGCGCCGATCTCAAGGTTCTGACCCAGGCCACCCGGCCGGAGGCACTCAGCGAACAGATCGACCGCGCGGCTGAGGTGACCCAACAACGTCACGGCGACGACCCCGAGCCGGCTGAAGATCGGGAATGATACGGATAGAACTAGGCCGGCTGGGCGGCCACGGCATACACGGCCGACACAATGCCGGACGGATAGACCCGGTGATCGGTGAGTTGTAACTGCGCCCGGCGCGCGGGTTGAGGCAGGAGCTGCTGTCCACCGCCGAGTAGTACCGGCATGATCTTGACCTCGACCGTATCCACCAAGCCCTGGCTCAGCAGGCTGCGGAATAGCTCGCCCCCACCAAACAGCCAGATGTCCTTCTTCGTCTCCGCCTTGATACGGGCGATCGCCGAGGGCGAGACCTCGTCGAGGATCGACACGCCAGGGAAGTCGCCCTTCAGGGTGCGGGAGAAGACGAAGGTCTTCGAGCCGGGGGGAAGCGGCGGGCTACCGGGCTGGCGCATCAGATCAAAGGTGCGGCGGCCGATCAGAAAGGTATCGAACTGCGCGAACAGCGCCGCGAAATCGACCGCTGGCTCAGGGACAATCCAGTCGACCTCGCCCCTCGGACCCGCGATGTAGCCGTCGAGGCTCATGGTGACGAGGTAGCGGATCCGGGGCACAGCCGGTCCTGCCCCTATCAAGGTTGCTGGAATCCGGCCCTGTTGATCTGAACTTGGTCGAGGGCGACCACCGCCTTGTGTAAATCCCAGGCTGCCTTGGCGATCAACCCGAAGACCTTCTCGTTCGGTACCTGGCCCGATTCACCGGTACGACCCGCGTAGATAATGGCCGCCATAATCGCGACCGTCTCGCTCGAATCCGTCACCATTGCCGCTCCTCGCCGTGAGAATAGGTCAGAACAGGACGCTGCCGAGAACAAATGGTTGTGGTGCTGCAGCTATCGATAACCGGCCGCTTGAAGTTGGAATAACTCCGAGTACAACCCGCCCAGAGATACCAGCGCATCATGCGTTCCTTGTTCCACCAGCTCCCCACCCTTGAGCACCAAAATCCGGTCCGCCATCCGCACGGTCGAAAACCGGTGCGAGATCAAGACCGCCATCCTCCCTTTAGTAAGCTCGGAAAACCGGAGGAACACCTCGTACTCCGCCCGGGCGTCCAGGGCGGCGGTGGGCTCGTCCAGGATCAGGAGTTGCGCGTCGCGCATATACGCCCGGGCCAGCGCCACCTTCTGCCACTCGCCACCTGACAGATCCACCCCGCCCTCGAATCGCTTGCCCAGCATCTGGTCGTACTCGCCCGTGAGCCGCCGCGCCACTGAGTCGGCCAGGCTCCGCTCGGCCGCGGTCCTGATGGCCGGCTGGTCCTCGATCCGGCCGATGTTGCCCACCGCGATGTTCTCCTTGAGCATGAAGTCGTAGCGCACGAAGTCCTGGAAGATGACGCCGACGTTCCGCCGGAGACTCTCGAGGTCGTAGTCCTTGAGATCCACGCCGTCGAGCAGGATCCGGCCCTCGGTCGGGTCATACAACCGTGCCAGAAGCTTGACCAGGGTGGTCTTGCCGGCGCCGTTCTCGCCCACCAGCGCGAGCCGCTCGCCCGGCGCCAGCGCGAAGTCGAGCCTCCGCACCGCCCACTGCTCCGAGCCGGGATACTTGAACCCCACCCCCTCGAACACGAACCCGGTCCGGATCGGCACCGGCACCGGCTTCGCGCCTGGGTTGAGCTTGATGCTGGGCTCGATGTCGAGGAAGGTGAACAAATCGTCCAGATAGAGCGCCTGCTCGAACACCTGCGCCAGCGAGAGCAGCACCCGCTGGATCAGATCGCGGCTCTGGCGGAACGATCCCGCCAAAAACGTCAGTACCCCAATGGTGAACGGTCCAGCTGGAGACTGATGACTGGTGACCGTCATATAGATGATTACGGCATAGGCCCCGTAGTACCCCAGTGTCCCTACAATAGAAAGCAGAGTCGAGACTACGCTCCGCCTCACCGACAGCGCCTTGTTGGCCTCGTAGAACTCGTTCGACAGCCGGTCGTAGCGGCCCACCAGGAAATCCGACAAACCAAAGAGCTTCAGCTCTTTCGCCGAGATGTCGCTGGCGCCGATGTAGCGGAGATAATCCAGCTGGCGCCGCTCGGGGGTCCAGGAATAGAGCAGCGAGTAGCCCAAGGAGGCGAAGTGGGTCTCGCCCAACATCGACGGCAGCACCGCCACGATCAGGAGCAGCAGGAGCCAGGGGACATACACCGCGAGCGCCACGCTCAACGACACCAGGGTGATCAGATCCTGAAGCGTGGCCAGCAACATTGTAAACAGCCCGATCCGCCCCACCGTCTGCCGCCGGGCCCGCTCCAGCTTGTCATAGATCTCGGCGTTCTCGAACTGCTCCAGGTCGAGGGTGGCCGCGTGCTGCATCAGCTGGACGCTGGTGCGGTTGGCGAACAGGTCGCCCAGGAGACTCTCCAGCAGAGAGGAGACCCGGCTCAGCCCTTCGCCCACGAGTGCGATGCCGAGCTCGATGCCGACCAGGAGGGCCAGGCGAGACCAGGGGATCGGGCCGCCCGCCTGATGCAGGTTGATGGAGCGGACCACCTCGTCCACGATGAGCTTCCCGATCCAGAGCACCAGGAGCGGCACCGCCGAGCGCACCACCCGGAGGAGCAGGATGCCGACCACGTAGCGGGGCTCGGTCTCCCACACCATCCGGAGCAGCTTGGGCAGGTGCTTCAGCGCCTGGAGCCGCTCGCGCCAGCCGACCTCGGGCGGAGCCGGCCCTCGGCCCCGGCCGTTGCCGCGGAT
>DASSED010000059.1:0-11237 GCA_035695405.1 Gemmatimonadales bacterium | reverse complement strand
GAACCAGGGCGCGATCTCGGCCGGCAGTCTCCCGTCGGCGGTTGCGGCGGCCGCGCGCTGATGGCTCATCAGCGCCAGCCGGTCCTGCTCTTCCCGGGTGATGCCATTCTCCTTGGCCATCTTTTCGGCGGATTGCCCCATCGACTCGCCGGTCGAAGGCTCCGCGATTGCCGGCGTCACTGGGATCAGGTCGCGGGGACGCACCCGCCCCAATGCGGCTACCCGGCCGCCCATGCTCCGGGCCTTGCTGGTTTCGACCAGAACCCGGCTGAAACGACGGGAGTGGAGGATGGGAAGATCCGAAAGCGACTCGACTCCACCGGCCAGCACCACGTCGGCATGACCCAGACGAATCTGATCGGCGGCGTTGTTGATCGCCTGGGCTGCGGAGGCGCAGGCCCGGTTCAGGGTGTACGCCGGAACGCTGGGCGGGAGCTGCGGCAGCAGGCTCACCTCGCGGGCCACATTGGGGGTCAGTGCCGAGGGTACGACCTGGCTGAAGATCACCTCATCGATCTCGCGTCCGTCCACCTCACTTCGGTACAGCAGCTCCCGCGCGGCGTGGCGCGCGAGGGCCACCGCCGTCGTATCGGCGAAGATGGTGCCGCTCTTGGCAAACGGCGTGCGAACGCCGGCAACGACCGCAACGCTACGGCCCGGGCGGGGATCGACCATGTTGCTCCTATTTGGAGATGAGATGATAATAAACTCGGTGAGAGGTGAGAGGTGAGAGGTGCGAGGGTGTAGGAGTGAGAGGTGAGAGGTAAGAAGTGAGAAGTGAGAGGTTGGGGGTGCAATGGCCCGATGAGCTTTATGCCGACACCCCTCACCTTTTTACCTCTTACCTCTTACCGCTTTCTCGCAACGATGCTGGCGACGGCGCGCCACCGATTGGAGTCGACGGTCTCGACCACTTCACGGCCGAACATCACGGTCAGAGGACGGACCAGGCGGGCCAGCTCGCCCGGACGCAGCAGGTGCTCCTTGGATGTAGGACCCCAGCCTGCCTCTCGCTGGGCCTCCAGAAAGGTTTCCATCATCAGCACGCCGGCCGGCGCAACCAGTTCGATGATACGCGGCATGCTGGCGCGGTCCAGATAATTGAAGACCAGAACCGCCTCGAACATCCCCAGCTCCGGCCAGGGAGCTTCGAGATCTATCTCCCGCCAATCGATCGTGAGCTTCGCCGCCTCGGCTCGTTTCCGCGCCAGCACCAGCTTCTCCGAGTCGCGGTCCACCCCGGTCACCATCGCCCCTCGGGCGGCTGACTCGATGCTGTGTCTCCCCTCGCCACACGCGAGGTCCAGCACTCGGGTACCGGGGCGAATCCAATGAGCCTGCCAGACAAACCAGCTGCTGGGGCGACTCAAGGGAAGCGCTCCCTGGAGCGCGCTACGCTGGAGCAGCTCAGCTCGCAGCCGGCCGATCTCCTGGTCATTGGGGGAGGAATCAATGGAGCGGGCATCGCCCGGGATGCCGCGATGCGCGGGTTACGTACGGTCATGGTGGAGCAGAACGATCTGGGGTCAGGCACCAGCTCGCGCTCGAGCCGACTGATTCATGGCGGACTGCGCTACCTGGAGGAAGGCGAATTCGGGCTGGTGCTCGAGGCCAACCGGGAACGACGCACGCTGCTACGTATAGCCCCCCACCTCGTCTGGCCTTTGCCCTTCGTATTCCCGATCCACCGGGGAGACCGGATCACCCGTTGGCGCCTGGCCGCCGGCATGCTGTTGTACGACCTGCTCGCCTTGTTCCGCAATGTGCGAACTCACCGGATGCTGGGCAAGCGCCGGATGCTCGAGGCCGAGCCGATGCTTCGTGACCGTGGCCTGCTGGGCGGCGCGCGTTACTACGACGCCCAGTGTGATGATGCCCGGCTGGTGATCGCGACCGCGCGCTCCGCCATCCACCACGGGGCCCTGGTGGCCAACTACATCGCGGTGCGGGCACTCGAGCGCACCGCCGGACGGGTGGTCGGGGCCCAGCTCGAGGACCGGCTCACGGGTGAGCGGGGAGTGGTCCGAGCCAGCGTGGTCGTGAACGCTACGGGACCGTGGGCCGATCGGGTGCGGCGGCTGGAGGATGCCGGCGCGGCCCCGCTGCTCCAGCCGACCAAAGGGGTGCACATCGTGGTGGACCGTTCCCGGCTCGACCACCACGATGCCATCGCTTTTGCCAGTCCGATCGATGGCCGGGTGATGTTCGTGCTGCCCTGGGGAAATCTGTCATATATCGGTACCACCGATACCGATACCGTAGACCCACCGGACGACATCCGGATCAGCGCTGACGATCTCGTCTATCTGCTGCGCTCGGCTAACTCCCGGTTCCCCAGCGCCCGCCTCAGTGTGGAGGACATCCGGGCCGCCTGGGCCGGGCTTCGCCCCTTACTCATGGACCGGGATCGAAGAGCGGCGTCGAGCCGGCCCCGCGAGCACGCGATCATCCGCGGCTCCGGAGGTATGCTCACAATCGTAGGTGGGAAGCTGACGACCTACCGTTCGATGGCAGCCGAGGTGGTAGACCAGGCCATGCGCGAGCTGAAGCATCGGGATGGCCGGTTCCGCCACGTGCGGGCGCGCACCGACGAGGAGCCGCTGCCCGGCGGTGAAGCCGCCGATCTCAGCCAATTCCGTGAGCGAGGGCTCGAGCTCGGCATACCGCCCTCGAGCGTGGAGCACCTGCTGCGACACTATGGGACGGAGTCCGCCGGGATATTCAATCTGGTGGGAGCGGACCGAGGGCTGCTCCGGCCGCTGCTGTCACCCCACCCGGCCATCGAGGCGGAGGTTCTGCACGCCGTCCGGCGCGAGTTGGCGCAGACCGTAGAGGACGTGCTGGTGCGCCGGATCCATCTGTTTTACGAGCACCGCGACCAGGGAACCGAGGCCGCGGAGCGCGTCGCCCAGCTGATGGGAGAGGAGCTGGGCTGGGATCTGGTCAAGGTCAGGGAGGAAGCGGAACGCTACCGCGCCTTCGTGGCCCAGCCTACTGAACTGTGATCGTCCCCGACATGCCGATGCCTCCCGGCGCGCCGTGATTGGCGCAGAAGTACCGGAAGGTCCCCCGGTTGTTAAAGGTGTACTGATAGGTGTGGGGTCCATTCACCAAAGCGCCGCTGGAGGCAGGCTCCCCGCCGGCTTGGTCGGGGTTCACATTGTGCTGGACCGCAGAAACAGCCCAGGACCACGTCACCGTGGTTCCGACCGGAACCGTGAGAGCGGATGGCGTAAACGAGTTATTGATGACGCTGATCGTGGTGCTGGGAGACGGCGCGGCGTTGGCGGTCGCGTTGAAGGTGAGGGGAGAGCCGCTCAGGGACCCTGAAGTCGCAGTGATGGTCACCGGTCCCTCGGCTGGCCCCAGGGTCACTGTCACCGGGGAAACGCCGGAGCTGTTGGTAGGAATCACTGCGGCCGACACACTGGCGCCGATAGCATTCCAGATCACGTCGATCCCAGCCACTCCATTGCCGAACTGATCGGCCACCTTGGCCTGGACCGGGGAAGTGAGCGCCGCGTTCACTTGACCGGTCTGATTGTCGCCTCCCGCCTTGCTCAGCGTGGTGGGGGCATCAGCCACTGCCGATGCGGTGAAGGAGACAGGAGACCCTGCCGCCCCGGTCACCGTGGCCCGAGCCGTCTGAGTTCCCGACGTCGTTCCCAAGGTCCATTGCGCACCGGCCCTGCCATCACCGTCAGTTGGGCCGGTAGGCTCCAATGAGCCCCCTCCGTCCGTCGACCAGGTCACGGTCACCCCCTGCGACGGAGAACCCCCTTCAGTCACCTGCACTTCTAAGGGGTCGACCAGCACTTGACCCACGATTCCGGCCTGTCCATCACCGTTCGTCCCGGTAATGGACGTGGTCGGGGGAGGAGTTCCGCCGTCCCCACCGCCTCCACCTCCACATCCCGAGATCAAGCCCGCAAGCGCGAGCCCAGATGGCACCAATGTGCGACACAGTCGGCCCATATATGCCTCAGGGAAAGGTCCCGAAAAAGGTGAGCTTTCCTTACTATACCGGCGCTACAGGAAGGAGCAAGGTTATGGCAAACCAACCCCAACGGCATTGAAGCGAGCCATTATCTTTCGGTACGCGTAAACTGGCGCGTACCTCAGACGAGATCATCGTGGACCCAAACGTTTTCGAGACGGCCAACGCGGGCTTCGCGCAGGCCATGTACGAGGAGTTCCTCCGGGACCCGGCGGCGGTCGGGCCCGAATGGCGGCGTCTGTTCGAGAGCGGAGTGGTGGGAGAGAAGGACGGGGCGGAAGCGGGTAAGCGGGTAAGCAGGGAAGTGGGTAAGTCGGAAACCGTTGGAACCACTGAGACCCCTGCTGGAGTGGATCCGAGCCTCGACACAAGATCGCCGAATTCTGGCTCGCTTACTGGCCTACCCTCTTACCCTCCTGCCGGCGCCAGCCCGATAAAAGGCCCCGCCGCCAAGCTGGTTGCCAACATGACCGAGAGCCTCACGGTCCCCACGGCAACCACCTTCCGTCAGCTCTCCGTGGCGAGGCTGGAAGAGCACCGCAAGCGGCTCAACGCCGCCTTGCAGGCAGCCGGCAAGTCTCAAAAAATTTCCTTCACCCACCTCATTGCCTACGCCGTGGTTCAGGCCACCAAGCAGATGCCGGTGATGGGCCACACCCTCGCTCTCATCGAAGGGGTGCCCCATCGGGTGCAGCCGGAGGGGATCTCACTCGGGCTGGCGGTGGATGTCCAGCGAAAGGACGGCAGCCGGGGACTGGTGGTCCCCGTGGTGAAGCGGGCCGATACCATGGACTTTGCCGCGTTCCACGCGGCCTACGAATCCCTGGTCGAGAAGGCTCGGGGCAACAAGCTGATGCCTGATGATTTCGCCGGGGCCACGATGTCACTCACCAACCCTGGTGGACTCGGCACCAGTGCATCGGTCCCCCGGTTGATGGCCGCTCAGGGCAGCATCATCGCGGTGGGATCGATCGCGTATCCGCCCGAGTTCGCCACCCTGCCGGAGGAACGCATCGGCGAGCTGGGGATCGGCAAGGTCATGACCATCACCAGCACTTACGATCACCGGATCATCCAGGGCGCCGAGTCGGGCGCGTTCCTTGGCATCGTGGACCGGCTGCTCCAGGGCGAGGAGGGATTTTACGACCTGATCGGAGAAAGCCTGGAGCTTGCCGAGGCCACGTACCATGTAACCAGAGCGGCTCCGCACCAGGCCCCCGGCGAAGCAGTGGCGCCCGAGATGCTGTATCACGTCGCTGCGGCGATGGCTCTGATCAAGGCGTTCCGCATGCACGGGCACCTCGCTGCGCGGCTCGACCCCCTGGGCACCGAGCCCATCGGCGATCCGGCCCTCGACCCGGGCGCTCTGGGTCTCACGCCGGAGATTATGGCTGCCATCCCGTCCCGCGTCCTCCGGATCGCCGTGCCCGGCCGGACGCTGGCGGAATCGCTTCCCTACCTCCAAGCGACGTACTGCGGAACGATGGCGTACGAGATCGAGCACATCTCGACCCATGAAGAGCGGGTCTGGCTCCGTGAGAAGATCGAATCGGGTGCCTATCGCAAACCGCTCTCACCCGAAGAACAACAGCGGCTGCTCCAGCGGCTCACCGAGGTCGAGGCGCTGGAGCAGTTCCTGCACAAGGCCTATCTGGGACAGAAGCGGTTTTCGATCGAAGGCATGGACATGCTGGTGCCCATGCTGGATCTCACCATAGAAAGCGCCGCCGAGTCGGGGGCCCGGGATGTGGTGCTGGGGATGGCCCACCGCGGGCGACTGAACGTCCTGGCCCACACCATCGGCCGGCCGTACGAGACGATATTCGCCGAGTTCGAGGGTGGTCGGCAGGTTGAGAGCGGCCAGCTGACGCCGGAAGGCGGCACCGGTGACGTGAAGTATCACCACGGGGCCGAGGGCGCCTACGTCACGTCCAAGGGCAAAGCCATCACAGTGAGCCTGTCACCCAACCCGAGCCACCTCGAGTTCGTGTCGCCCGTGGTGGACGGCCGCGCCCGCGCCAAGCAGACTCAGCGTCGCGGGCGGGAAGCCCACCACGATCCGACGGCGGCCCTGCCGGTCACGATCCACGGTGACGCGGCATTCGCCGGCCAGGGAGTAGTGGCCGAAACGCTGAATCTCGGCGCGCTCAAGGGTTATCGGACCGGGGGAACCCTGCACCTGATCACCAACAACCAGGTCGGGTTCACCACCAACATGGACGATGCCCGGTCCACCCGCTATGCCTCCGATCTGGCCAAGGGTTTCGATATCCCGATCATCCACGTCAACGCCGATGACGCGGAGGCTTGCCTCTCGGCGGTCAGACTGGCCATGGCCTATCGCGACCGGTTTCACCAGGACATGGTCATCGACGTGGTGGGATACCGGCGCCACGGGCACAACGAGGGCGACGAGCCGGCCTATACCCAGCCGGTGATGTACGAGCGGATCAGGAATCTCCCGACCGTCCGGGAGATCTATGCTGCGAGCCTGGTCGAAGCCGGTGTTCTGACACGTGAGGAAGCGGACCAGCGGCGCGAGCAGGCGTATCAGCGGCTGGTCGACATCCAGCAGGCCTTCAAGGCGAGTATGGGGCGGGTCGACTCGCGGGAGCACCCGGTGCGGCTGGGCGGTCCGGGACAGGAAGTGGAGACCGCTCTGGCTCCCGAATTCCTGAAGGCGCTGAACGACCAGCTCCACAGCTGGCCCGAGAAGTTTGCCATCCATCCCAAGCTGCGGAAGCAGCTGGAGCGGCGCCGCTCTGCGCTCACCTCCGGCGGGATCGAGTGGGCCCACGCGGAGGCGCTGGCACTGGGGTCGCTTCTGACCGAGGGAGTGCCGGTGCGCCTCACCGGCCAGGACACCGAACGGGGCACCTTCAGCCAGCGGCATCTGGTGCTGCACGACGTGAACACCGGCGAGATGACCGCACCGATCAGGAACCTGCCCGGCGCGCTGGCCCCGATCGAGCTGCACAACAGCCCCCTCTCCGAGCTGGCGACGATGGGCTTCGAGTACGGTTACAGCGTGGCGGCGCCCGAGTCGCTGGTCCTCTGGGAGGCGCAGTTCGGAGACTTCGTCAATGCGGCCCAGGTGATCGTCGACCAGTTCCTCTCCTCGGGGCTGGCCAAGTGGGGACTCACCACCCGACTGACTCTCCTCTTGCCTCATGGATATGAGGGCCAGGGCCCCGAGCACTCGAGCGCCCGGATGGCCCGCTTTCTTCACCTCGCGGCCGAGGGGAACATCCGGGTGGTCAACTGCACCACACCGGCGCAGTACTTCCACCTGCTCCGGCGCCAGGCGAAGCGATCCCGCCAGCGGCCGCTGATCCTGTTCACCCCCAAGAGCCTGCTGCGCCATCCTGCCGCGACCTCGAAGCTGGAGGATCTGGCCACCGGTCACTTCCTCCCGGTGATCGATGATTCCGCGTTCCGCGACAATCCCGGGCGCGCCCGCCGCCTCCTGATGTGCACCGGTAAGGTCTATTACGATCTGCTTCCGGAAGCCGAGAAGCTGGGCGCGGACCGGCCCGCCATCATTCGCCTGGAACAGCTCTACACCTTTCCCTGGGCCGAGCTGCGGCAGATCCTGCCCCGCTACAACCGCGCGACCGAGCTGGTGTGGGTTCAGGAAGAGCCGCTCAACATGGGCGCCTGGCGCTATCTCGAAGCCAAGCTGAGAGAGTTGGTGAACGAGGGGCACGGAATGGAGATTCGGTACGTCGGCCGTCCGGAGCGGGCCAGCCCGGCAGAGGGTTACCCGGCCGCGCACGCCGCCGAGCAGGCCCGTATCATCAAGGAGGCGTTGCAGTCACAAGAGCCGCCCCAGGCCAAGCTGGAATCCACGGCCAAGGCGGGGGAAGGCCAGGGATAAAATGAGAAGGGCGGCCGATGGGGCCGCCCTTTCTGCTGCATCGATCTCCGTCAGCTTGCCAGCGGTCGTTCAGAAGCCTGGCGGGCCAGCGTTCTCAGCGGTTCGGAGAGATGCTCCCCATAATGGAGGAGAAAGACTCCGCGCGAGCGGCGCTGCATCAGGAACGCCACCAAAGGCGTGTCGGCCTTGGCTGCGTTGCAGTCCCGGCAGGCCAGGACCAAGTTGTCCGGACGGTCATATGCCGTCTGTCCCCGCCGGGGACGGACATGGTCGAGCGTAATGGTTTCCTGGCTGGTCTCCGTACCGCAGTATGCGCAGATGGGGCCATGTAAGCCAAGGAGCCAATCACGATGGGACTGCATGGACCGACCAGGGGAACGACGGAAGCTGGGGACGGAAAGTGCAGAATGTCTTCGAGTTCGGCGTGCCACAAAATACCTGGTTTGAGTTGACTTAGGCCCGGTCTGACCGAGCCGCGAACCTACAATACCTTAATACTAGCAAGTTTAGCGCCAAATTGACAGTCGGGAGGCCTAGGGGGCGGCGGAGCGCTTCTCCAGGTCGGGGGCGTCGGCCCGGTAGTCTCCCACCACCAGGTAGCCCCAGGTTCGATTGTACGGATGGACCTGGGCGGTTGGCGTGTCTCCCCGGAACACCGGCCGCCGCTGGTTGGCCCATGCAAAGATGCCGCCGACCATGTTGCTGACACTGGTGTATCCCTGCCGCCCCAGCCAGGCGGCCACCCGCGCCCCACGATATCCGGCGGACGAATACACCACGATTGCCCTATCCTTGGGCAGGCCACTGAGTGGCCGAAGGCTGGGGCGATACGGATCGATCCGCACAGCCCCTTTGAGCCGGCTCACGTCGTACTCGATGGCCGTACGGGCATCGAGCAGCAGCGGCTGAGGCTGGGCCGAGTCGGCCTGCCAGCGGGCCACGGCTTCCGGCTGGATCCATTTCACCTCGGGAAATCGCTTGGCGATCCGGCGATGCAGGATCTCGAAGGCGACCGGCCGTCCCGCCAGCAGCAGGACTATGCCGCCGATGAGCGTAGGAAGGACGAAGATGATCAGGACTACCTTGAGCCAGGTAGCGATGCCCGAGCTACCGGATTCCGCTTCAGCATGTCTTCGCCAGGGCATCGGTTGTACCTCCTTCACTCGCAGCGGAACAACGACAACCTCAGTGGCTCACCTGTTTACCACGAAGCGGCCCGAGTGCATGAGGCACTCCGCTTACATTGATCAACCGCGATTCTTGTTTGTGTTCTGATTGACTCCTGGCGGGAGCTTGACCAGCCTAGGAGCGCTTTGTGGTGCTAAACTTACCATTATCTTCCCACTCCACTCACCTGAGGAGCTCCGCCCTGAATCCAGAGAGCACCCGCACTCGCCCGGTGCGTCCCGATACCTCCACGGCGGTTCGCGAACCCGATCCGATGTCTGAGTTGGACTGGCGCAGCATCAACGCCATTCGCGCGTTGACGATGGATGCGGTCGAGCAGGCCCAGTCCGGCCATCCGGGAACGCCGATGGCTCTTGCCCCCGCGGCCTACGTGCTCTGGACCCGGTTCCTGCGTCACAATCCACGCAACCCCGAGTGGCCCGACCGCGATCGCTTCGTGCTCTCCTGCGGTCACGCCTCGATGCTGCTCTACTCGCTGCTCTATCTGACGGGGTACGACCTCTCCCTCGACGATATCCGCCAGTTCCGGCAGTGGGGCTCCCGCACCCCGGGGCACCCGGAGCGGGGGCACACCCCAGGAGTCGAGACCACCACCGGTCCTCTGGGTCAGGGCTTCGGCAACGCGGTGGGCATGGCCATGGCCGAGCGGTTCCTGGCCGAGCACTTCAACCGGGCCGACCATCAGATCGTGAATCACGGGATCTGGGCCTTCGCCAGCGATGGCGACCTCATGGAAGGCGTGGCCAGTGAGGCTGCCTCCCTGGCCGGCCATCTCAGGCTCGGGAAGCTGAATGTGCTGTACGATGACAACCACATCACCATCGACGGCGACACGGCCCTCACCTTCTCGGAGGACGTCGAGCAGAGATTCGAGGCCTACGGCTGGCACGTTCTCAAGGTAGGAGACGGGAATGACCTCCCCGCCATCGCCGCCGCCTACGAGGCTGCGCGGGCCGAGACTTCGCGACCATCTCTGATCATCCTGCGTACGGTCATCGCCGATCCCGCGCCCACCAAGCAGAACAGCGCCGAGGCCCATGGAGCCCCCCTCGGCGCGGAAGAGGTGCGGCGAACCAAGGAGATCATCGGCTGGCCCCAGGAGCCCAAGTTTTTTGTCCCCGAGGATGCGCTGGAGCATTGGCGCATGGCGGTCGGTCGTGGAGCGGAGCTCGAGGGAAGATGGAGGAAGGAGCTCGAGGCCTACACCCGAGCGGCGCCCGACGCAGCAGCCGATTTCAACCGCTGGCTCTCGGGCCAGTTCTCTCCCGGTTGGGACAAAACTTTACCGGCGCTCACCCCCGGGTCCGGTCCGCTCGCCACCCGCCAGGCATCGGGACTTGCGCTTCAGGCGATCGCCTCGGCGGTGCCCAACCTGGTCGGCGGCTCCGCCGACCTCGGGAGCAGCACCGGGACTACGCTCAAGCAAGGGGGTGAGTTCGGACCCAACAGCAGCGGCCGCACCTTCCATTGGGGAGTGCGGGAGCACGGCATGGCCGCCTGCCTCAACGGGATCGCGGCCCATGGCGGACTTCGAGCGTTCGGCAGCACCTTCCTGATCTTTTCCGACTACATGAAGCCCGCTATCCGGCTCGCCGCGATCATGCGGCTCCCGGTGATCTACATCGGCACCCACGACTCGATCGGCCTGGGCGAGGACGGCCCCACCCATCAGCCGGTAGAGCATCTCGCCATGTTGCGGGCCATCCCCAATCTGGTGACGCTCCGTCCAGCCGATGCAACGGAGACGGTCGAGGCCTGGCGCCTGGCCCTGGAACGCAGCGACGGTCCCACGATGCTGGTGCTCAGCCGGCAGAAGCTCCCGGTGCTGGATCGCAGTGCTCTGGGGGCAGTCGAGGGTGTACGGCGGGGAGCCTACGTCCTGCTGGAGCCCGGGCGCACGATACAGGCAATCCTCATCGCCACCGGATCCGAGGTGACCGTCGCACTGGAGGCGGCTCGGCGGCTCCAGAGTCAGGGCGTCGGAGCGAGGGTGGTCTCCATGCCGTCGTGGGAGCTGTTCGCCCGCCAACCCGAGAGCTACCGGGATCAAGTGCTGCCGCCCGACGTCCGGGTTCGCGTGGCAGTCGAGGCGGCCGGACCAATGGGCTGGTCTCGCTGGATCACCGATGAAGGTGTCATGGTAGGGCTAAAAGGCTTCGGGGCATCGGCGCCGGG
>DASSED010000058.1:0-13956 GCA_035695405.1 Gemmatimonadales bacterium | reverse complement strand
CAGGAGGACAGAACGCTGCGGTACTTCTCGTAGTCGTCGAGAATCCGCCCGGTGCCGCGCACGACGCAGGTCAGGGGATCCTCATCGACGTGGATTGGCAGGCCGGTTTCCTGTGCCAGCAGCAGGTCGAGACCGCGAATGAGCGCACCGCCGCCGGTCATCACAATGCCGCGGTCTACGATGTCGCTGGCCAGCTCCGGCGGCGTGATCTCGAGCGCCCGGCGCACCGCATCGACAATCTGCTGGATCGGCTCCTGGACGGCCTCCCGGATTTCGGTGGAGTGAACTCGCACCGTTTTCGGAATGCCGGAGACCAGGTCCCGTCCCTTGACCTCCATCTCCCGCTCATCGCCAGTTGGCGCAGCCGAGCCGATCTTGATTTTGATCGCCTCCGCAGTGGGCTCCCCCACCAGCAGGTTGTAGTTCTTCCGCATGAACTGGACGATGGCCTGATCCAGCTCATCGCCCCCGGTACGAATGGATGTATCGGAGACGATGCCCGAGAGAGCGATGACGGCGATCTCGGTCGTCCCGCCGCCGATGTCGATGACCATGTTCCCGGTCGGGGTCTCCACCGGCAGACCCACACCGATCGCCGCGGCCATCGGCTCGGCCACCATGAGCACCTGCTTGGCTCCGGCGGTTTCAGCCGAATCCCGCACCGCGCGTCGCTCGACCTCGGTGATGCCGGAGGGCACGCAGACGATGACTTTGGGTTTCACCCGGAAGACGTGCTTGTCGATGATAGTCTTCAGAAAGTAGCGGAGCATCTTCTCGGTGACATCGAAGTCCGCGATGACGCCGTCCTTCAGGGGACGCACGGCCAGGATACCGTCGGGTGTACGCCCCAGCATCCGCTTGGCCTCGAGCCCGATGCCCTTGATCTTGCCGGTGCTCTTCTCGATGGCGACCACGGAGGGCTCATTGAGCACGATGCCTTCACCCTTGACGTAGACCAGGGTGTTGGCCGTGCCGAGATCGACCGCGATCTCATTCGCGGGCAACCAGGACATCAGATTCAAGGCGGGAACTTTCATCAAGAAGCCGCGCACCGCATGGCTGGTGAAAGTAAAAGGTCGCTTCTGCCGCAGGAAGCTTTACTGTCCGCTACTTCCAAATCCACCCGTGCCACGTGCGCTCGGCGGCAGAGTCTCGACCGGAAGGAACCTGACCCGTTCCACCCGGGCGACGATCATCTGTGCGATCCGCATTCCGCGCGTCACCCTGAACGGCTCGATGCCGAGGTTGACCAGGGCCACCATGAGCTCCCCCCGGTAGTCGCTGTCGATGGTCGCCGGTGTGTTGGGCAGCGTCACACCATGACGCAATGCCAAACCAGACCGGGGTCTCAACTGACACTCGAATCCATCGGGCACCGCTATGCTGAACCCAGTCCGAAAAAGCCGGCGCTCGCCTGGGGCCAGCTCACCCTCTTCGGCACTGGCCAGATCGTACCCGGCCGATCCCGGGGTGGCGGGACTGGGGACGGGGAGACCCTCCGCATGAGGCAAGCGCGCGATCAGGACCTCGACCGGAGCCTCGGAAAACGCCGATTCAGACAACGGAGCGGACGTCGGTCAGAGGGAACCGAAAGGCTTCCGCTACTCCGGGATACACCACCTTTCCCTCGACCACGTTCAGGCCCAGCAGTAATGCCGAATCCGACTTGCAGGCCGCACGCCAGCCCTGTTTGGCAAGCTTAAGTCCATATGGCAGAGTAGCATTGGTGAGCGCCAGGGTGGACGTTCGAGGGACGCCGCCAGGCATATTTGCCACGGCGTAATGCAGAATGCCGTCTACGAAGTAGGTGGGATTCTCGTGGGTCGTGGGCTTGATGGTCTCCACACACCCCCCCTGGTCCACCGCGACATCCACGATCACTGATCCGGGCTTCATCAGCTTGAGATCGGCCCGCTTGACCAAGTGAGGGGCTTTGGCCCCCGGCAGGAGCACCGCACCGATCACCAGATCGGCTCGGCGGATGGTATCCAGAATATTGTGCCGGTTGGAATACAAGGTATCGACATTGGCGGGAAGGACATCATCCAGGTACCGGAGCCGGTCCAGCGATATGTCCAGGATGATGACGTGAGCACCCAGCCCCGCGGCCATTTTGGCGGCATTGATCCCGACCACCCCACCTCCGATGATCACCACCTCCCCGGGTGCTACCCCGGGAACTCCACCCAGCAAAATGCCGCTTCCGCCAAAGACCTTTTCCAGGTACTTGGCGCCCTCCTGCACCGCCATGCGCCCCGCCACCTCGGACATGGGGGTGAGTAGCGGCAACTCACCGCTCTCCACTTGCACGGTCTCGTACGCCACCGCAATGGCTCCCGAGTCGATCACGGCCCGGGTGAGATCTTCGGCCGCGGCGAAATGGAAGTAGGTGTAGATCACCTGGCCTTGTCGCATGCGGGGCCACTCTACCGCGATCGGCTCCTTCACCTTCATGATCATGTCGGCCTGCTGCCATACGGCATCAGCCGTGGGGAGAATGGCGGCTCCCACGGATTGGTAGGCTTCGTCCGAGAAGCCGCTGCCGACACCAGCTCCTCCCTCCACTACTACGGTATGCCCAGCTGCGACGAACGCCTCGGCACCGGCGGGTACCAGCGCGATGCGATTTTCATTGGTCTTGATCTCTTTGGGGACGCCGATCCTCATGAACTGAACCTGATTGGGAGGTAGGAGAGCGTGAAGGGTGAACCATAAAGCCACAAACGCGAGCCGGGTCCGACCGGTGGTTCGGTCACCGTTTACCGTTGGTCTCTTTCTCAGGCCCCAGACGTACAATCGTCTGACGCTCCGGCGCAAAGAACTCCCGGGCGACTGCGGACAACTCGTCCGGCGTGACTCGATCGATCTCGGCCAGCATCTCATCCAGCGGACGATACTCGTCATCGTGCAGGACGAAGCCGGCTAAGCGGCTCATCCGGGCGCCCGGGCTCTCGAGCGACAGCATGATCTGCCCTTTGAGCTGTTGCTTTCCGTTTGTCAGTTCAGACGACGGCAGTCCCAGCCGAGCCAGCTTGCCGTACTCCTCTCGAATCGTGTCCACTGCCTGATCAGCGGTGGACAACTGGGTGCCGACATACACCCCCAGCTGCCCCGAACCTTGAAAGAACTGCTTGTAAGCATAGACCGCGTACGCCAACCCCAGCTCTTCACGGACCCGCTGGAACAGCCGGCTCGACATGCCGCCGCCGAATACATTGGTGAGAATGGCGAGCGGAAACCGCCGGGGATCGCGGAGGGGAAAAGTGTCGGTCCCGAACACGATGTGGGTTTGGGCGGTGTCCCGCTCCACGGTGACCTCGCTCCCCCGAACCGCCGCTTCCGGAACCACAGGCTTCCTGGGGGCCTCGCGAGTGGTGCCCTCGAACCAGCCTTCCCGCTCGAGCACGGTGAGCAGCTGATCATGATTCACCTGGCCTGCGGCGGCGATGACACAGTTGCCGCGATAGTAGCCGGCGCGATGTAATGACTGCAGATCCTCAGCCGATAGCGATTCCAGGGTATCCCGAGTGCCGAGGATCGAATAGCCATACGGATGTCGGGGCCAGAGCGTCTGGGCATGAAGCTCGAATACAAGATCATCCGGGGTATCCGCTACGGCGTTGATCTCTTCCAGCACCACGTTTCGCTCCGACTCCAAGTCACTCTGTCGGAGGAGTGGGCGGCGGACCAAATCGGTCAGGATCTCGACAGCCAGGGGGAGATCGGCATCCAGCACGTGAGCCTGGTAGCTGGTATAATCGCGGCCGGTAAAGGCATCGAGTCCCCCACCTCTCACCTCGAGCTCCAACGCCAGCTGCTGTGCAGTCCTTCGCTCGGTGCCCTTGAAAACCATGTGCTCGAGCAGGTGGGAAATGCCTAGCTGGGCCGGCCTTTCGTGCGCGCTCGCGGTCCGGACGAATATGCCAACGGCTGCCGAGCGTACGCCCGGCAGCCGTTCAGTCAGGATTACGAGCCCGTTCGGGGCCGTGGTCCTGAACAAGCCTTCGTCCAGTCGAATCGTTTCCACGAAAGGCTAATCTCGGGGGAGCAGTGCCTTCCGGGAAAGCTTCATGCGACCTCGATCGTCCACCTCGAGCAGCTTGACCTGGACGATGTCACCTTTCTTGACCACGTCCTCGGTCTTCTCAGTGCGCCCATGCTGCAGCTCACTGATGTGGAGCAGACCTTCGACTCCGGGAAGGATCTCGACGAACGCGCCGAAGGCCGTCGTGCTCTTGACCGGTCCCTCGTAGGTTCGCCCTACCTCGGGCTCCGTCGTGATGGCTGCGATCATGGCTCTCGCCTTCTCGCCGGCCTCTCCCCCTACGGCCGAGATCGTCACCACTCCGGTGTCCTCGATGCTGATCTTGGCGCCGGTGGCGTCCTGGATGCCGCGAATGGTCTTGCCCTTGGGACCGATCACATCCCCGATCTTGTCAGGCTTGATCTGCATGGTGAAGATACGCGGGGCGTACTTCGACAGCTCGGTCCGGGGCTCCGGGAGCACGCGAGCCATCTCCTTCAAGATATGCAGCCGGCCTTTCCGGGCCCGCTCCAGCGCGTCCTCCATGATCTTGAGGTCCAGGCCTTCGATCTTGATGTCCATCTGAATCGACGTGATTCCCTGCTCCGTGCCTGCGACCTTGAAATCCATGTCGCCCAGGTGATCCTCCGACCCGAGAATGTCGGTCAGAATGGCAACGCGGTCGCCTTCCTTGATCAATCCCATGGCCACACCGGCGCAGGGAGCCTTCATCGGAACACCGGCATCCATCAGCGCTAGGGAGCCGGCGCAGACCGTGGCCATCGACGATGAGCCGTTGGACTCGAGGATCTCCGAGACCACTCTCAAGGTGTAGGGAAAGTCCTCATAGTGAGGCAGCAGGGGCTGTAACGCCCGCTCTGCGAGGGCTCCATGACCGATTTCCCGGCGGCTGGTGCCTCGCATCATCTTCACTTCCCCGGTGGAGAATGGCGGGAAGTTGTAATGCAGCATGAAGGACTTGGTGGTCTCACCGGGAACGTCGATGCTGTCGATCCGCTGCTCGTCGTCACTGGTGCCGAGCGTCACCGATGCCAGCGATTGGGTCTGCCCGCGGGTAAAGAGCGCGGATCCATGGGTACGCGGGAGCACGCCGGTCTCGATGTTGATAGGCCGGATCGTCTCCAAATCGCGGCCGTCTACCCGCTCGCCCCGGTCGAGAACCTGGGAGCGCATGACTCGATACTCGATCTCATCGAGCTCGGTGCCGATTTCGCGAGCCTGCTCGGCGTATTCCGGTGTGAGCTGTTGGAGGACTTGCTCCTTGACGGCTTTGATGGCCTGGGAGCGGCTGGCCTTGTCCTTGGCATTGATGGCCTGCGCCATCTGCGACTCGGCGACTTCGCGGACTCGGTTGACCAGAGTCTGATTGGCTTCCGCCTTGGTCCACTCCAGCTTCTTGGTCGCGGCAGCCTTGCTCAGCAGCTGTTGCTCCAGCTTGATCACGTCCTTGATGCCCCGCTGCGCTACCTTCAGAGCTTCGACCATCTCGGCCTCAGAGACCTCGAGTGCCCCGCCCTCCACCATGACGATTGAATCGGCAGACCCGCTCACAACCAGATCGATAGTCGAGAACTCCAGCTGCTGGAAGGTGGGATTGAGAATCCAGTTCCCCTCGACCCGCCCCACCCGGACCCCAGCCAGCGGGCCATTCCAGGGAACCCCTGAAAGACTCAGGGCAGCTGATGCTGCCACGATGCCCAGCACATCCGCGTCGTTCTCCTGGTCGGCTGATAGCACGGTCACGAACACCTGCACTTCATTCTTGAAGCCCTCCGGGAACAACGGCCGGATGGAGCGGTCGATCAGACGGCTCGCCAAAATTTCCTTGTCCGAGGGGCGCCCTTCCCGTTTGAGAAAACCCCCCGGAATCTTGCCGGCAGCGTAGGTTTTCTCGCGGTACTCAACGGTCAGGGGAAAGAAGGGGAGGGCGGAAACGTTGGGGGAGACGGTTACCGCCGCGAGCACCATCGTGTCGCCGAAGCGGAGGAGGGCGGAGCCGGCGGCCTGTCGCGCCAGGCGGCCCGTCTCCAGGAGAATAGGACGACCGGCGAACTGGGTTTCGATCCGTTGTACAGTCACTTCTTTGCTCTCTCTCTCTGTGAATGGCGTCTTTGCTACGAGTCGAGGATCTCGAGTTTAGAGTCAAGGTCTCGTGAGCAGTCAACCGATTGACCCTGGACCTTTGACCCACAAAACAGAGAGGGCGCCCCGAAGTGTGGTTCAGGGCGCCCCCTGTGGCACAGGATGCTTAGTGCCGGAGACCAAGCTGCTCGATGAGCGCTCGGTACGTCGGCAGATCACTCCGCTTGAGGTAGGTAAGCAGCCGGCGGCGAGTGCCGACCATCTTGAGTAGACCCCGGCGGCTGTGATGGTCCTTCAAGTGAGTGCGAAAGTGCTCGGTGAGGGAGTTGATCCGCTCGGTGAGCAGTGCCACCTGAACCTTGGCCGAACCGGTGTCCTTGTCATGGCTCCGGTGTTTGACCATGACCGCCTGCTTGTCAAAGCTCATGCTACCGCATCCTCATCTCGAAAATCCCGCGTCGTAATCCATTGTAGCGCAGGAAAATAACCGGGGATGTCGGGGCTAAGCAAGCCGGACCAAGTGAGGCCCTGCCTACTCCCGGGCGCACTCCCTTACCCCCCGAAGAGTCGTCTCAGGTCATTGGAGAAGGCCAGCCCCATGAGCAGCACGATCAAGACCAAGCCCACTGTCGTCAACCGTTCCCGCAGCTTGAGCGGCAGGGGCCGCCGAATGACCGCCTCCGCCAACAGGAAGAGGAATTGGCCGCCATCCAAGACCGGTACCGGCAACAGATTGAGGATGGCCAGATTGATCGAGATCAGGGCCATGAAGCCCAGAAAGCTGTCCAAGCCCAACCGGGCGCTCTCTCCGGCCAGCTGGCCGATCAGTATTGGCCCTCCAACGGTGCGTCCGGAAATTCGGCCGCTGAACAAGCCTTTGACGGTTCGCACAATCTGGGTCGAAGCCTTGAGCGTTGCACCTGTGCCGTCCTTCAGGGCCTGGCTCAGGCTGAGCTTTTCGGTGTTGAAATGGGTGGCGACCATCACCCCGATCCGACCAACGGCTTTGACCGTACCGCGCGGCCCCGGGACCGAATCAAGGTAAGGCCGCAGCGAAAATGTCAGGCGTTGTCCGCCCCGTGACGCCACCACCGTGAGTTCCCTTCCAGCACTGGACTCGATCAGATCGAGCATGTCGTACCACTGATGGATCGGTCGACCACCGACGGCGAGAATGGTATCGCCCGGCTCGATACCGGCTTTCGCTGCCGGCTTGTCTGCCAGGACCTGACCCACCACCGCCGGACGGAAGGGCTGCAGTGCCTGGGCCGCCCTGATCCGCTCTTCCAGTGCATCGGGATGGATCCGTAGGACAATCGGCTCGCGGTCCGCGAATTCGATTCGGACCTCGGATGCCGACGTGTTCGCGATCGCGCTGACGATGTCATCCCAGGATCCCATGGAATCACCGTTGATCCGGGTGATCTGGCTGCCGGGACGAATCTCCTTCAGGGCAGCGGCGGCGGCGGGCAAGCTGTCGCTCTCCACCAGACCGACGGTGGTGACCGGATTGATTTCCCGTCCGTTCTTCAATGCCAGGCCCGAAAAAACCACCCAGGCAAACAAGGCATTCATGGTGACGCCGGCGAGAATGACGACCATCCGCTTCCAGATCGGCTTGGCCTCGAACATTCGGTCGGGTGGAACCGGAGTTGTCGGGGCGCCACCCTCCAATGCGCTGCTGCTGATGTCCTCCTCCCGGCTGGCCATCTTCACATAGCCACCCAGGGGCAGCCAGGAGATCGAGTACTCGGTTTCACCCCGGCGGAAGGTGAGCCAGGGAATGGGAGGGCCCAGCCCGAGTGAAAAGCGGTGGACATAGATGCCTGCCCACTTGGCGGCCACAAAGTGCCCCGCCTCATGGACGAAAATGAGTACGCCGAGGACGACAATGAGCGCGGCCAACGTGATCAGCACGAGGTTCCTACCTTCTGTTCGGCCATGGTTCGGGCCCAGCGATCCGCGGTGCGCACCGCCTCGACTGAGCTGACGGCCGACACCGCGTGTGCCTCGAGCACGTGCTCGATGGTCTCGCTGATCCGACCGAAGGGAATGCTACCCCGAAGAAAGGCGGCGACCGCCACCTCGTTAGCGGCATTGAATACTGCGGGCGCCGTTCCTCCGATACGACCGGCTGCAATCCCGCATTCGAGCGCCCGGAAGACACCGCGGCGGACCGGCTCGAATGTGAGAGGACCCGCCGCCACCGGATCGAAGCGTCGGACACCCTGGTCCGGAAGCCGTTCCGGGTGGGTCAACGCATACAGGATGGGCAGTTCCATCGATGGAAATCCGACCTGGGCCAGCACGCTCCCATCCCAAAACTCCGCGAATGCATGGATGATGCTTTGGGGATGGACCACGACCTCGAGGGAGTCATAGGGAAGGTGGAAGAGATAGTGCGCTTCGATCAACTCGAGGGCCTTGTTGGCGAGGGTGGCGCAATCGACCGTAATCTTGTGTCCCATCCGCCACGTGGGATGGTTCAACGCTTCTTCCACCGTGGCGTGCCACACCCGATCCGCCGGCCATTCACGAAACGGTCCCCCAGATGCCGTGAGGATCAGGCGTGCCAGACCCTGCTCCCGACCGGTGACGCATTGCAGCACGGCGCTATGCTCGGAGTCGATGGGAACCACCTCACCCCGGCCGGCGCAAGCCGCCTGATTCACCAGATCCCCGGCCATGACCAGGGATTCTTTATTCGCGAGCGCCACCCGCTTGCCGGCCTGCAGCGCCGCCAGCGTGGCCTCGAGACCCGCCGCACCCACCACAGCGTTCACCACGATGTCGGCATCGGGGTGCGTGGCAGCTTCTACCAGAACCTGGGGACCGGTCGGCCACCTGGGGTGGTTGCTCGCCTCCGCCAGCCCGGCGTAGCTGGGGCTCCACTCCGCCACCTGGCTCTCCAGTTCATCCTGATTTCGGCCGGCGGTCAACGCGACCACGTGGAAGTGCTCACTCTGCCGGCGAAGCACATCCAGCGTGCTGCGTCCAATCGAGCCGGTCGAACCCAGGAGCACCACGCCCCGGCTGCCATTGCCACTCACGGGGGAGCGGGCGGTCTGGGTTCGTGGCTTGAGATGGGCCAGATGCATCAGATGACTCCAAATGCCCGATACAGGACGGCGGCCGCCGGAATGACGAAGTAGAGCGAGTCAAAGCGGTCGAGCACACCGCCATGTCCCGGGATCAGGTGACTCGAATCCTTGACCCCGGCCTCTCGCTTGAACAGCGATTCAGCCAAATCCCCGACTTGTCCAATTACCGACAAGACTGCCGCAATAGCCGCGAGCTGCCAGAGTGGTATCTCGAGACCGACCCGCGGGAAGATGAGGGCCCCGAACACCGGCGCGATCAGGATGCCGCCTATGAGCCCTGCGGTGCTGCCGGACCAGGTCTTTCCGGGGCTCACGGTGGGCGCGAGCTTGGGTCCGCCCAGCGCCCTGCCGCCGAACATCGCCGCCGTATCACAGACCCAGGTGACCACCAGCGGAAAAAAAACCAACCAGGCCCCAGTCCAGGAGCGCACCGGATACTGGGTATGACGGATGGCCAGTAGAAATGCCGGAAGGGCTCCGGTGTACCCCACGCCGAGAAGTGTCACCCCGGTTGCCGACATGGGCCGCTCCCCAGGAGAGCGGGCCACGAGAATCCAGGTGAGCAGTGCCAGAAACCAGACCGCGGCCGCATAGGGCCATGACCCTGCCAGAGCCCTATGGAACTGGGAGGAGACAATCGCGCCATAGACGAGGGGTGCCAGCGCCGCGGCACTCAGCAAACCGAAGGCCCGAAGGGCTTGGATCCCAACCCGCGTGGCCAGATCGAACAATTCCCGAGCACCCAATGCTCCGGCGATTGCCAGCAGCATGACCAGCGGCACGCCGCCGTACCAGACGATGAGCAGAGCCAGCGGTATGGCAACCGTGGCAAATCCCACCCGCCGTGCCAGGTTGCCATCCATGCTCATCCGGCTTCAACGCGACCGAATCGCCGCTCACGCCGCTGGAACTCCAGGATGGCTTCGAACAGATGCCGTCGGGTAAAATCGGGCCAGAGCACCGGGGTCACATAAAGCTCGGCGTAGGCCAGTTGCCAGAGCAGGAAGTTGGAGATGCGCATTTCACCCGAGGTACGGATCAAGAGGTCCGGGTCGGGCCATTCCGCGGTGTAGAGCAAGCGCCCAATGGCTTCCTCATCGATATCCGCCGGCTGGAGCTGCCCGGCACGCACCGATTCGGCCAGCAATCGCGCGGCCCGGGCGATCTCCGCCCGAGCGCTGTAGGAGATGCAGAGATTGAGCGCCAGGGCTTGTCCTCCGGCGGTCTCGGTCATGATCCGCTCGACTGCTCGCCGGGCGCCATTCTCCAGTCGCTCCAGATGACCCAGGATTCGGACCGACACGCCTTGTTTCCGGAGATCGCTCGCCTCCTTGGCGATGTATTCCTCCAGAAGGTTCATGAGGGCTTCGATCTCGCCGGCGGGGCGCTGCCAGTTCTCCTGGCTGAAGGCGAACAGCGTCAGCACGCCGACGCCGGCCTGGAGGGAGCCTTCCACCACTTCGCGGACCGCCTTCATCCCAGCGTGATGCCCCAGCGGCCGCGGTAGCGAGCGACCCTTGGCCCACCGGCCGTTCCCATCCATGATGATCGCAATGTGGGCCGGCACCGCACCGTGCAGCCGGACGCGCTGGAGCAGGTCGTGGCTCATCGGCTCAGACTTCAAGGATTTCCGCTTCTTTGGCGTGGATCAGCGTTTCGATCTGCTTGATATGCTCGTCGGTGAGCTTCTGGACTTCCTTCTCCGCATGCCGCTTGTCGTCTTCCGAAATCTTCTCGAGCTTCTTGACCTTGGACAACGTTTCCGTCCGTGCGTGCCTCACGGCGATGCGGCCTTCTTCGCCCAGCTTGTGCACCACCTTGACCAGATCGCGCCGCCGCTCCTCGGAAAGCGCCGGCAAGGGAACCCGGATGAGATTGCCCTGGGTGGCAGGATTGAGTCCCAAATCGGATTCCCGAATGGCTTTTTCGATGGCTTGGCCCAGCGATTTATCGAACGGCTGAACCGTAAGGAGCCGCGGCTCTGGGGCAGCGACCATCGCCACCTGGTTTAGGGGCACGTGGGCACCGTAGGCCTCGACTCTCACGATGTCCAACAGCGAGGTGCTGGCCTTGCCGCTTCGAATCGAGGTGAATTCCCGTTTGGTGCTTTCGACCGCCTTGTGCATCAGCTCCCGGGCGTGCTTCGTGAGTTCGGGGATGGTGCTCATCGGACGATGGTCCCTACCCGTTCGCCGCGTAGCACGCGCGTGATGGCGCCGGGCTGGTTGATGTTGAAGACGACGATGGGAAGCTGGTTGGCTTTGCAGAGACCGAATGCATTTGCATCCATGACCGCGTAGTTCTTGACGATGGCATCCTGAAAGGTGAGCTCGGGGATGAAGGTGGCGGTGGGATCAGTGCGAGGGTCGCCGGTGTAAATCCCGTCCACATTGGTGGCTTTGAGAATCACCTGGGCCTCCACCTCTAACGCCCGGAGGACGCCGGCCGTATCGGTCGAAAAAAAGGGATTGCCGGTGCCGGCCGCGAAGATGATCAGCCGGCCCTTCTCCAGGTGGCGAATGGCCCGCCGTCGAATATAGGGCTCAGCCACCGACTCCATCCGGATGGCTGTCATGACCCGGGTATCCACCCCGATCTTTTCCAACACATCCTGCAGGGCGAGGGCATTGATCACGGTCCCTAGCATGCCCATGTAGTCGGCGGACACCCGGTCCAGGCCTTCGCGGCTGGCTGCCGTGCCCCGAATAATGTTCCCGCCGCCGACTACCAGGGACAGGTGCACGCCCAGCGCGTGCACCGCCTTGATCTCCTCCGCGAAGGCCTCGACCATATGGTAGTCGAGCCCGAAGCCCTTCTCGCCCGCCAGCGCCTCGCCCGAGATCTTGAGCAAGGCCCGGGTGTAGGCCAACGCCATCAGGCTTCACCGATCTTGAACCGGGCAAAGCGCCGAACCGAGATCACCTCGCCCAGCCTGCCGGATGCCTCCTTGATGAGGTGGCCCACCGTCTTCTTGTCGTCCCGTACGAACGGCTGCTCGATGAGGGTGCGCTCGGCGACGAACTTCTTCAGTTTGCCGTCGACAATTTTGCTCCGAATGTTCTCGGGCTTCCCTTCCTGAGCCACCTGTTCCTCGGCGATCCGCCGTTCCCGCTCGAGCAGCTCCTGCGGGATGTCCTCGGGGTTGACCGCCACCGGATCGGCTGAGGCCACGTGCAGGGCAATGTCTCGGGCCAACTGCTGGAAGTCCTCGGTGCGCGCCACGAAGTCCGTCTCACAGTTGAGCTCCACCAGGGAGCCGACCTGGCCGTTGTGGTGCAGGTAGCTCACGATGATCCCCTGGGAGGCCACTTTGCCGGCCCGCTTCTCGGCCTTGGCGATCCCCTTCTTGCGCAGGATCTCCGAGGCCTTGTCCATGTCCCCGGAGGCTTCCTCGAGCGCCCGTTTGCAGTCCATCATGCCCGCACCGGTGCGGGTGCGCAGCTCACTCACATCTTTGGGCGAAATTGTCGTGCTTGCCATAGTCTCCGACCAGAGTCAACTCAGGGTTGAATAGTAAAGCCGCCGCTCGGGACCGTCAGGCCTGGAGCGGCGGAGAGTGCCACCGAGCCCTCCTACGATTTATGCGCCGGCGTCACTCGCGGCGCTCGGCGCGGCCGCTTCGGTGATCCCTTCGGCATCGGCCTCGGTCTTGAGCCGGGCGGCGATAGCCTCTGGTTTGGGCCGCCGCTTGCGGCGGGGCCGTCGCCGCTTGCGATCGGCCTCGGCGTCGCCCTCGGTGCCCGCATCGGTGCTGTAGGTCTCCGCATCGAGGTCCTCGCTGACCTCCCGCATCGGCATCTGGGTCCGAGCCTCCTTGATGACATCCGACAGGGCCGCGGTAATGAGCGAGACCGAACGGATGGCGTCGTCATTTCCCGGTACCGGCACCGTGATCACGTCGGGGTCGGCGTTGGTATCCACAATGGCCACCACCGGGACACCCAGCTTGTTGGCCTCCGCCACCGCGATTTTTTCTTTCTTGGCATCTACCACGAACAGGGCTCCGGGGAGCCGTCCCATGCCTTTGATGCCCTCGAGATTCCGGCTCAACTTCACCCGTTCGCGCTCGAACAGAAGTTTTTCCTTCTTGGTGTAGTTCTCGAAATCTCCTTCGGCAGCGCCCTGCTCCAGCTCACGGAGGCGGCGGATCTGTTTCTTGAGCGTCTGGAAGTTGGTCAACATGCCTCCCAGCCAGCGCTCGGTCACGTAAAAGGCGCCGCAATTCATGGCCTCGGCCTGCACGATGGCCTTGAGCTGCTTCTTGGTGCACACGAAGAGGACGCCTTCCCCCTTGAGCACCACCGTCCGCAGCAGCTCCTCGGCCTTGCCGATCTGCCGCAACGTCTTCTGAAGATCGATGATGTAGATGCCCGAACGCTCGGCGAAGATGAACCGCCGCATTTTCGGATTCCATCGGCGAGTCTGGTGCCCGAAGTGGACTCCAGCTTCGAGCAGATCCTGCAATTGAGGTTGAGCCATGCGCTGTGTGACTTTCCTTCGATTGGGGTTAGGCGTCCACCGCGTTCATCTCCGGCCACGACCCGTGAAGGGCACCCATGGTCGAATCCCGCGATGTGCGAAGTACGGCGGCACGAAACGGCGGCAGGGTTACCGCCGTTCCGACATTCCGCCGGTTACCGCTTGCTGAACTGGAACCGATTCCGGGCGCCCGGGCGGCCCGGCTTCTTCCGTTCGACTGCTCTGGGATCCCGGGTCATCAACCCCGCC
>DASSED010000057.1:0-8254 GCA_035695405.1 Gemmatimonadales bacterium | reverse complement strand
CCGGCATGGCAGCCGCCGGTGGGCTGTTCCTGCTCAGCGGCGCTATTCCTTCAATTTCTCCTCCGCGCTAGGCTCCTCTCCGGGCTTATAGCGCGGCTTGGGCTGCGGCAGCAGGAAGAAGGCGACGCACAGCAGCGTGATTGCCACGCCGACGCGCGGCGCCGCGATCACGACCGGAACTGCGGCGATCTGGATCAGCGTCGCGATGCCGTAGCGGCGCGTCATCTGGTGGAGGAAATCGGGCGCGAGCCGTTCGTCCATAACCCGACGGCCCGGCATTCCGTAGAACCACTTCGCCATCCAGGTGCAGGCGGTCAGGGTGAGGCCCGCAACCAGGGTCGCCGACGCGACGGGCTCGAAGCGCGTGCCGAGGTGGAAGCACCAGACGCGGATCGGATAGGGGATGACGACGATGGCCAGCAGGAACAGGAGGTTGATCGCGCCGAACCAGTGATCGCTCTTGGCATAGATGCGGCCCGAATAATGGTGCTGCAGCCAGTAGGCGCCGATCACGACATAGCACAGAACCAGCGCGAGAAATTCGCGCCACTGCTCGGCCATGGCGCTCACCAGGTCGGTGTAGCCATGCGGGCCCTCGGCAGACCCGGGGACCTTGATCTCGACGATCAGCAGGGTCAGCGCGATTGCGAAAACCGCGTCGCTGAACCCCTCGAAGCGGTCGAGCCCGCGCACGGCACCGTGCGTTTTCACCTCGCCGCGATGGCTGGGGGTCTCAGGTGGCATCAGGTAAGTCTTGTCGCTGGGGCAGCGGCGCAGCAGTCGCTAGAGTAGACACGCTTTAAATCACCCGAGGAGCGCGGCCCAGTCAAGCTCAAAAGGGTGAGAAGCTCAGTTAGCATGCATAAACTCGTGTCGGCCTGTGGATTTCGGGCCAAGCTTCGTCAGACTCTGACATTTGAGCGAGTAAAGTACAGCAAACTCAAGCACGAAAGCCAGCAAACTGCAGCATCGGGTGACACGAACTCGCGTAAAGGTGAGCAGGTTGCTGGAATTCGCGGTGTTCTCGCGCCCCTTCTGGATCAGGAGAGTCCTGGTTCGATCCCAGGAGGGGCACTGAAGCAGTCGGCAGGCACTTACGGCTTGCCGACTCTTTGCCTTTACGGGCCCCGATAGTCAGTTCCTCAGTCTGTTTCTCACGCGGTTGCAACGTCCGATGTCGCTGTGGCCACTTGCTCAGCTTGCGGGTTTCACTGGTCATGCCAAGGATGCCTGCATCTCGGGGTGGTTGTAACATCGGACATAGTGCCGACGTCATCCCACCCTCCGGCATGCGCGACAGCCTTTGGAGCCGGGTCGCCGTCACTCCAGCCGCCAGGTCAGGCGGGTGAGCCGGGTGCTCGGCCATCGTGGTGCCCGACGCTTGACAGCCGCCACTTAGGTTCCTCTTATGTTCTCCTTGTAAACCTCATCACCCACCACGTCCACACGTCCGCCGCGGACACGCCTCGCTATGGACACTGCCACAATCCTTCATGCGGACCTGGACGCGTTCTACGCCTCGGTCGAACAGATGCTCGATCCGTCCCTCAAGGGGAAGCCGATCGCGGTAGGGGGCGGCGTGGTGCTCGCGGCGTCTTATGAAGCGAGGGCCTTCGGAGTCCACGGCGGCATGCCGGGTCGGCGGGCACGAGCGCTTTGCCCCGACCTGGTCTTCGTCGGCGGGCACTTCAGGGAGTACCAACGGCTCGGCGACGCCGTGATCAGGATACTGGGCGACTTCACGCCGCTGGTCGAGCGGATCTCGATCGACGAGGCTTTCGCCGACGTCGCAGGCTGCACCCACCTCTTCGGCACGCCGGCCGAGATCGCTGCGGCGATCCGCCGACGGGTGCGCCACGAACTGGCCCTTCCCATCTCCGTCGGCGTCGCCCGCACAAAGCACCTCGCCAAGATCGCCTCGCAGGTCGCCAAGCCCGACGGACTGGTGGTCGTCGACCCGGAGACCGAGCTCGCCTTCCTTCATGATTTGCCGGTGGAGATGATGTGGGGCGTCGGCCCGGCGACCAGGGCGCGACTAGCCGAAAGCGGCGTCGCTACCATCGGCGACCTGGCGAAAAGCTCCCCAAGCGCTCTTGCACGGCTTCTCGGCCGAGCCGCGGGCGAGAGGCTGGCCGCCCTCGCCTGGAACCGCGACCCTCGCGCCATCCGAACCGATGTCCGCGCCCACTCGGCTGGAGCGCAATCGGCACTTGGCCGAAGACCGGTCGAGGACCGGGTCATCCGCAGGGCGCTCCGCCACCTTGCCGACCGGGTGGGCTCGCGCCTGCGGGCGAAGGGCAAATCCGGGCGGACGGTGACGGTGCGGGTGCGCTTCGGCGACCTCCGCTCGGTTACCCACGCTGTGACGCTGCCGCAACCGGTGGCCGCGACTGCAATCCTCGCTGAAATCGCCCAGGACCTGGTGCGAGCTGTCCTCAGGAGCCATCCCGAAGAACGCGCGATCTCTCTGCTCGCCATCTCGGTATCGCATATCGAGGAGCAGCCGGTGGTGCAGCTCGATCTGCCGCTTGGCCTCGCCGACGAGTCGCGGCGCCCGGGCGCCAAGGGAGGGATGGCGCGCCTCCTCGCCGACCGCGCCATCGACGCGATCCGTGACCGTTTCGGCTGGGAATCCGTCGGCTACGCCTCGGTTGCCCTCGACGCCCGCCGCTCCGTTCCCGACGCCTTCCGCGAGCTAGCGGAGCGGCAGTTGTAGGGACCAGGGGACAGCACAATTGGGCGCCGGCAGTGTTTCAGCGGGTAGGATGGAACGCGCTGATCCACCCGGCAAACTCCAACATTGAGTGAGTAAAGTACGGCGAAGTCGAGCCCGGCAAACTCCAGCATCGGGTGACACGAACTCGCGTAAAGGTTAGCAAGTTGCTGGAATTTGGCTGCTACTGGCGTCCCTGGAGGCAGGAGAATCCTGGTTCGAGCCCAGAGCCTGCCCCGAGCGGAGGAGCGAGGGGAAGGGGCAATGCCCAGGGTGAAAACCCTGGGCGTCGTTTTAGAGTCTCGTCCTCGGGTCGCTGACGCTTAGTCTATTTGTCCACCTGCCGTAGGGACTCGCGATCCGCCGGGTGGCACGATAAGCTGTCAGGCACCACAAGTTCACCTCGCGAAAGGAGCTCCCATGTTTGCGGTCATCCGCCATTACCACTTCGACAAGAAGGACAGCGCCGAGATCGACAGGCTCATCAAGGAAAAGTTCGTGCCCATCATCCGCAAGGCCAAGGGCTTTGACCGCTACTATTGGCTGGATACCGGGAATGGTGAGGGCGCTTCATTCGGTGTATTCAAGGACAAGGACGGTGCGGATGAATCGGTGGCTCTCGCGGCCGAGTTCGTGCGCACGCAGATGGCGCACCTGTTCAGACAAAGGCCCGAAATCATCGAAGGATCGGTCAAGGCGCACAGCTGATCGACGACAACACAGCGACGTCGCGAATACGCCGTCGCGCTTCCCGAGCGCGGTAGCAGAAGGTCTCGGAACGTGTACGCGGTTGATGTAGTCCGCCTTACCGGCCGCCGCGGCCCATCCGAATAGGATCAGATGTTGCTGGCGCGCCGGGCACCATCCCGGTAAACACAAGGGCCATGCCGAGGGCGGAAGCCCTCGGCATTTTTTATGGACTCTTACCTTGCTAAAGTGCCTCGAGCAGCTTGGGCATCGGCCTGACCCGCTCCCCCCTCCTTCCTTGCCGAGGCGACGATGTCGATTTCGTGCACCCCGTATCGATGTCTTGGTGAAGGGAGCGGCAATCGACCCTCCCCACCCACGATAGACGGAGGCATTATGCGTGTCATGGTGATCGTGAAAGCGACGAAGGAGGCCGAGGAGCAGAACACCCCGCCCTTGACGCACGTTGCCAGCTTCATCTCTAACCGAAAAGGAAAAATCGATGGCTGATCATAAAATCGGAACCCGCGCGGAATGGCGGGCGGCTCGCGACGAACTGGCCAAGCTGGAGGCGGACCACGCGGAACGTAACGCGGAGATCAAACGCAGGCGCCTGGACCTGCCGTGGGTCCCGGTCGAGAAGGAATACGAGTTCGAGACCGAGGCCGGCCGCAGGACGCTTGCGGATCTCTTCGAGGGCCGCTCGCAGCTCCTCGCCTACAACATCATGTTCGGGCCCGATTACGAGCTCGGCGCCTGCCCCGGATGCTCGAACCTGGTGGATCATCTCGACGCCGCCGCGCTGCACCTCGGACACCGTGACGTGACTCTGATCTTGTTCTCGCGTGCGCCAATCGATCGACTCGTCGCCTACAAGCGGCGGATGGGCTGGCAGCTCCCCTACGTCTCGACCTACGGTACCGACTTCCCGTTCGATTTCGGGCTCGCATTCACCCGGGAGCAGGTGCAGAAGAACCCCGAGATGACGGCGATGCTGGACTCCCCTCCGGATTTTCTGAAGGACTGGGGGGTGCAGGTCGGCGCGAAGCTCGAAGACGGCCTCCGCGAGGCCCCGAGCTGGATTGCGTTCGCTCGCGAGAAGGAGACCGTCTATCACACCTACACGGTATCGGCGCCCGATCCGTTCGTTGCGCCTTACTACACGTTCCTGCTGGAACGGACGCCGAAGGGTGCCAACGAGGCCGAGCCGCGAGCGTGGCGGAAGGACGAGTACCCGGATTTCATCGGAGCGTCGCGATGATCGGCCCGCGAAGAACTTAGCACGGCATGGGAAGGAGGCTCAACCTGATCGGACTGTTCGCGCTGACCGCACTGGCGAGCGCGTTTCTTCTCTTTTGGGTCGAGCCCCTCTTCGCCCGCATGGTGCTTCCGCTGTTGGGCGGGTCGCCGGCGGTCTGGAATACCTGCCTGATGTTCTTCCAGGCAATGCTGCTCGCCGGATATCTCTACGCCCATTGCACCACTCGTTTCCTTTCCCCGCGGCGTCAGCCCCTACTCCACCTGATGTTGCTGGTCGCGGCAGTCGTGGCGCTGCCGATTGCCGTTCCAGCAGGCTGGACGCCCCCCACATCGGGTGGACCGATCCCGTGGCTCCTTGGGCTCCTGCTGGCTGTTGTGGGCGCCCCGTTCCTGCTGCTCTCGGCGACCGCGCCTCTCCTCCAGCGGTGGATGGCGCAGCTGGACCATTCGGGAACCGGCAATCCCTACCTGCTGTATGCGGCCAGCAACGCGGGCAGCCTTCTCGGGCTGTTCGCCTTTCCCGTGGCTCTGGAGCCGGTCCTCCGGTTAGGCCAGCAGTCGCTACTCTGGAGCCTGGGGTATCTCCTCACCTGTGCTCTCATGGGGGTGTGTGTTGCCGTTCTCTGGCGACACCATCGACGATCGCACCATTCAGTCGCCGGCGATCCTCGCAAGGCAGACTCCTCCGCACCTCGCCTCCAGGATCGAGTGCGCTGGGTCATACTCGCCTTCGTTCCCTCCAGCTTACTCCTCGGGGTCACCACGTATCTCACAACCGATGTCGCCACCGTGCCGTTTCTCTGGGTGGTGCCGCTGGCGCTGTATCTCATCACCTTCATCGTGGTGTTCGCCCGCACCGGCCGCGTGGCGCCTCGCGCGCCGGTGGAGGTCCACGCTCTCGTGGTCACTGCTTTCGTCTTGCTGACATTCTGGGGTGTCCACCTGGCGCAGCGCTGGGCCTATCCGCTTCACCTGATCCTGTTCGCGGTCACTGCACTGGTGCTTCACGGTGAGCTTGCGGCGGCCCGTCCGGGGCCGGCTCATCTCACCGAGTATTACTTCTGGCTCGCACTGGGAGGAGCTCTCGGCGGTGCCTTCAACGCTCTGGTTGCTCCGGTCTTGTTTCGGACGACGGCTGAATACCTGCCGATGGTGCTCCTCGCCACCTTTCTCCGGCCCTGGCAAGCGCTCCAACCCAGGAGCCGGAAGGAACACCTCAAGGCGTTGGCCATCGCGTCGCTTCCCGCCCTGATGCTCGCCGTCCTGGTTGCGTTTCCTCTCCAGTCCCATCGGCCGGGTTCCGAGTGGCTCCCGGGGATCGTCTCACTCGTCGCGGCCGCTCTCGTCTTGAAGCTGCGATCCACTCCGCTCTTCGCGGCGAGTCTGGCCGGCTTGGCCCTCGCCGGCGTGATCATGAAACACCCCTCGGGACGAGTCCTGTACGCCGGCCGATCGTTCTTTGGGGCGTATCGAGTCACAGAGAGAGAGTCGGTGAGATACTTCTGGCACGGAACGACGATGCACGGCGCCCAATTCGTGACTCCCGGATTCCGCACTCACCCGATCACGTACTACCATCCTGATGCACCGCTGGGCCGTCTGCTCGACTCGGCCCAGACTCGTCTCCAAAGCCGCCAGATCGGGGTGGTGGGCCTGGGCACCGGTACGCTGCTCTGCTATGGCCGGCCGGGCCAGGAGTGGACCTTTTTCGAGATCGATCCGCTGGTCGTCCGGATCGCAAGTGACTCGGCCTACTTCACCTTTCTCCGGGATTGCCCGGTCCGGCCCAGAGTCGTGCTGGGAGATGCCCGGCTCACGCTGTCACGGCAGCCCCGCGCTCGCTTCGCCGCGCTCGTGCTCGACGCCTTCAGCTCCGATGCCGTTCCGGTGCATCTCCTGACGCGGGAGGCATTCCGGTTGTACGATCAGCTGCTCCAGTCGGACGGCTTCCTCTTGATCAACGTTACCAACCGGTACCTCGATCTCGAGCCGGTCATTGCAGCGCTGGCAGCCGACGCGGGCTACGTAGGTCGCATCGCCAGGCACCTGAGCGGTTCCATGCGGGAATCGGCGGAAGTGGACTATGCCTGTGACTGGGTCGTGCTCGCCCGGCGGACGGAAGACATCGAGTGGCTGGTACGCGGCACCGACACATGGGTCGACTTGGTTCCGCCGGCGCATCCCATTCCCTGGTCCGACGATTACTCGAACATCTTCAGTGCCATACGCTGGTAACCCAACTAATCAGGCCTCACGGCGCGCGCGTGCCCTCGGTCGGACGGTGCGCCACCGAGTCGTGGTCGCTCATGATGTATCGTGCCTCGGTGGTGCCCACCAACTTGCCTCCCTGGAGTCGGAGGATCATGCGCGCCCGGACTTGAATGCCGCTGCGCAGCGCGCTCTCATAGGGGCCCGCTTCCGTGACAATGCTATCGCCGCCGACGGCGACGACACGCACCGGAACGATCTTCCGGTTAGGCCGGGTCAACGTCCAACCTGAAGTGTCTGCTGTAGCGGTGAGCTCGGACTCCACGACGTTTCCGCCTGCCTCGTCCATCGTGCGGAGTCTCCACTTCCCAGCGATATCGGCTAGCGCAATCGTGGCACGACTCTCGGCCGTCGTGCTAGCCGCGGCCGTGGTGTCTCGGGCGGTTTGGACCTGGGGTTTGCCGCAGGCCACGAGGATGGCAGCGCAACAGAGGATGGTGAAGCGGCGCATGATAGCCTCCGATGTTCGGCACTCCACGAGTGCCTCCGGATCGAGCCCAAGATGGGCAATGAAGCTCGGCAACGACGGATTCACTTGGCTTCGGGATGGCCTGGGGCCTGGCGTCCGTAATGACTACCAGGACGTCTCTCTAAGCCGGTCTCCTCGTACGACACCTCCGAAGCGGTTACTCGCGAGGAAATGGCCCGAAGCAGGTGGTACCCGGCCAGCACGACGATCGTGCCCAGCGCGATACCCTCCAGCTTGAAGTCGTGGCTGATGGGGTGCACCACCGGCCCGATGGCCAGGATGATTCCCGCGCCAATGGGGACCATGTTCACTGGATCGGCGAAGTTAACCCGCGCCTCGATCCAAATCTTGGCCCCGAGCAAGCCGATCATCCCGTAAAGGATGGCCGTGACGCCGCCCAGTACGCCTCCCGGCGCCGCGGCGACCAGGGCGCCGAACTTGGGACACAGCCCGAACAGGACCGCGATGATCGCGGCGACATAGTACGCCGCGGTCGAGTAGACCCGGGTCGCTGCCATGACCCCAATGTTCTCGGCGTACGTGGTGGTCGGCGAGCCCCCCACCGAGCTGGCGAGCATGGTGCCCACGCCATCAGCGAAAATGGCCCGGCCGATCATCGGGTCCAGATCTTGGCCGGTCAGCTCGCCGACCGCTTTGACGTGCCCGGTGTTCTCCGCAATCAGCGCGATGATCGCAGGCATCACGAACAGAATCGCCGATATCCTGAAGTCGGGCGCGTGCATGTCCGGTATGCCGAACCAATTGGCGTCCGCCACGCCGGCGAAGGTCACGCGGTAGTGATCGAAGGGCATGGCGATGCAGTACGGCCCAACAGCCGGGCAGGGCTTGCCCGCCAC
>DASSED010000056.1:0-26886 GCA_035695405.1 Gemmatimonadales bacterium | reverse complement strand
GGCTGTGCCGCACCGCTGATGCCCGTGATTCGGCTGTCGCACACGTTTAGGTCCCTGTGGCGGAACCGGGTGGACGCCCGACAGGTCGCCCGCGCGCTGCCACCAGTTGCCCTCGGCCTGGTCGTCGATGCCGTTGCCCAGCTAACCGGGGCGATCTCCGGCCCGGGCAGCTCCGTGACACAGCTGACGGCATACGAATTCCTGAGAGAAAGCCATCGATTCTGACCACGGGATCGGACGCCGTCACCGTGGTCAACCCGAGCGCGCGTCTAGTCCAATACTTCAATGGCCAGGGAGGGAATTGAACCCCGACACGCGGATTTTCAGGGCGTCAGGGGCCTATCCACTGAGACCTGCGGAGAACGGCTAGACACTTTCTAGCAAGGCCTTAGGTAGCTGAGCCCGCGATGCTGTCGCCTTCGGACCGTCTAGCCGGCCAGGGCAATCCAGGCCATCTTGGTGCATCTCTCTCAGCCTGAGACAACCACGCCCGAGCTCCTCAGCCGCCTTCAGGGCGCGCTCGCGGATCGGTATAGGATCGAGCGCGAGATCGGGGCCGGCGGCATGGCCACGGTCTACCTCGCCCACGACCTGCGCCACAACCGCGACGTCGCCGTGAAGGTGCTCCGCCCCGAGCTCTCCGCCATCATCGGCGCCGAGCGGTTCTTGATCGAGATTCAGACCACCGCCAACCTCCAGCACCCCCACATCCTGCCGCTGTTCGACTCCGGCAACGCCAACGGCTTCCTGTTCTACGTCATGCCGTTCGTCGAGGGTGAGTCGCTGCGCGATCGCCTGCGCCGGGAGAAGCAGCTCCCCGTCCCCGATGCGGTCCGCATCGCCACGGAGGTGGCTTCGGCGCTCGACTATGCGCACCGCCACAATGTGGTTCACCGCGACATCAAGCCCGAGAACATCCTCCTGCACGACGGCCGGGCGTTGGTGGCCGACTTCGGCATCGCGTTGGCTGCCAGCAAGGCGAGCGACACCCGGATGACCGAGACCGGCATGAGCCTCGGCACGCCGTTCTACATGAGCCCCGAGCAGGCGATGGGCGAGCGGGAGATCACGGCCCGCTCGGACGTGTACGGCCTCGGGGCCGTACTCTACGAGATGCTCACCGGGGACCCGCCCTTCACCGGGAGCACGGCGCAGGCGATCGTGGCGCGGGTGGTGACCGAGGCCCCCCGGCCGCTGATTCCCCAACGCCACACCATCCCGCCGCACGTCGAGGCCGCGGTGCTGACGGCACTCGAGAAGCTCCCCGCCGACCGGTTTGCTACGGCCGCAGAGTTCGCGTCTGCGCTGGCCAGCGGCGCGGTGACGGTGCGTCGTCCCACGGCCGCGGCACGGGGCCGCCTCAGGAGTCGTGCGCAACCGAGGAGCCTCCTCGCCGGAGTTGCCGTGTCGGTCCTGGCGCTGGCGCTCGTTGGCGCTGGGACTTATGTCCTCGGTCGCTCCGCGGCGCCACCGGTACCCCCGGCCCGTTTGGGGATCACGCTGCCTGCCGAGCAGCAGCTCGCGCTGGTGGATCCCCTCGCGGCCGTGTCGCCGAGCGGTGATCTCCTCGCCTACACCGCCGAGGGTCCGGGCGGCGTATCGCAGGTGTACGTGCGGGCGCTCGATCAGCTCACGCCGGTGCCGCTGGCCGGCACCGAAAACGGTTGCTGCGCGGTGTTCTCTCCGGACGGCGGGTACCTCGCGTTTCTGCAGCAGGGTCACCTGAAGCGCATTCCCAGCACGGGCGGCGCCGCCACCGCCATTCCGGGCGACCCCAGACTGACGGCGATGCGCTGGGCGGGAAACGACGAGTTCGTGGTGACGACCGAATCGGGCGCGCTGGCTCGGCTGAAGAACGACGGCACGGTGCAGCCCATCGCCCTGCCCGACTCGACCAAGGGAGAAGGAAGCCTCGATGTCATGCAGGTGCTCCCGGGCGGCAGCATCCTGGCCATCGGAACCACGGCTTATGCCCAGGGAAACCTCGTCGCGGTCGATCCTCGCAATGGCGGCCGGGTGCCTCTTCCCCTCGGCGTCATCGCCTGGGCCGCCTACAGCGATGGCCACCTCATCTGGTGCCAGGCCGGCGGGGTCGTGTATGCCGCCACCTTCGACCCAGGGAAGGCCCGCATCACCGGCCCGGTGCAGTCCCTCGGCATCACCGTGCAGCAGACTCGGGGATCACGTCCCAAGATTGCGCAGGCGGGACGCACGGCGCTGGCGTATGTGCCGGCGCAACCGCTCACCCTCGTGACCGTGACTCGGGACGGACGGGTCACGCCGCTGCTCGACCAGCCGCGCTCCTATCACAGTCCGCGGGTCTCGCCCGACGGCCGCCGCGTGGCCCTGGACTTCGCGGCGGAGACGCGCGACGTGTGGGTGCTCGACCTGACCGATCGCACGCTGTCCCGCGCCACCTTTAAGAACTCCGGCCACGATCCGACGTGGCTCCCCAACGGGAGGGAGCTGATCTATGCCGAGATTCATGGCGCACATACCGGCATCATGCGCGCACCGGTGGACGGCAGTCGCCCTGCCGACTCGGTGTACTTCGAGGGGACACAGATCACCGTGCACGCCGTGACGCCCGATGGCCGTACTGGCCTCGCGGTGGTGCTCCCGATCACGGGGCCGGGTGACATCGTCATGGTGCCGCTGAGCGGCGGTGGGAAGCCGAAGCCGCTCGCGGCGACGCCGTATGACGAGGGCTATCCCGCGCTCTCGCCCGACGGCCGCTGGCTGGCGTACGTCTCCAACGAGGCGAATCGCTCCGACGTCTATCTCCGGGCTCTGAATGGCACGGCCGGCAAGTTGCTGGTGTCGCAGGACGGCGGCAGCGAGCCGCTCTGGTCTCGCGATGGACGCGAGCTGTTCTACCGGAGCCTCGGCCCGGGTGAGCCGCAGCTGATTGCGGCGCGGATCCAGACCACGCCCTCCCCCCGGGTGATCTCGCGTACGACGCTCTTTGCCGTGACGGACTTCGAGCCGGCGGTCCCGCACGCGAACTACGACGTGATGCCGGATGGGAAGGGCTTCGTCATGGTGCGGCAGGGTAGGCTGACGCAGTTTGTGTACCTGCAGCACTGGACCGGGCTGCTGCAGAAACGGGCTCCGGCGCGCTGAGGAACCTAAGCAGCCGGCTAGCGGGTCCTGACCTCCATCACCCACACGTCGCTCCGCTCCTCGGACATCGCGTAGGCCAGGTGGCCCGCCGCCGCGCTCCACCCGCCGGACACACGCCCTCCACCTGGGAACGTCATCAGCCGCTCCGGCGTGCCGCCCTCGAGCGGAATGCGCCAGAAGGTCGTGCCGGTCGAGTCGTTGCTCAGGGTGTAGACGGCGCGGCCGTCGTCGCTCCACTGCTCCTGGTTGCCCAGCACCGCCCGGGGCCCGGTAGTGTCGGCCACGAGCCGTGGCATGCCCGAGTCGGCCGGCATGATCCACAGCGCACCACGGGTAAGCGAGGCGCTGACGGTCAGGCTCCGCCCGTCCGGCGACCAGTGGGGGGAGAACCCCCAGCCGAGCCGCTCGACCGGCTGCTCCCACGGGGCGCCCCGCGAGGTCCGGCGTGCCGTCCAGATGCCGCCCTGGCCGGTGAAGATGGCCCAGGCGAGACGATTCCCGTCGGGCGCCCAGGCGGCCAACGCCTCCTGGCCCGGGGAGGATGTCACCCGCTGGAGCGGGGCGCCGTCGAGGCCCATGACCCAGATGTCGCGCGAGCCTGCCCGCCACGAGTGGAACGCGACCTCACGGCCATCGGGCGACGGCGCCGGCCAGAAGTCGTCGCTCGAATCGCTGGTGAGCCGCTCGGGCGCGCCCGCGGGCAGCGCCATCCTGTACAGGTCCATGTTGCCGCTGAGGTCGGAGTCGTAGTACAGCCAGCGGCCGTCCCGGGAGAGCAGGGTCGTCTCGACGAACTGGGACCCGTGGGTAAGCTGGGTCGCGCTCGAGGGCGCCACCGGCAGATGGGCCGGCACCGGGATGGACCAGGCGCTGCTCCCGATCGCGAGGTCGCCGTATGCGAGACGGCGGCCGTCCGCCGAGAGCGAGATGGTGTGGGCATTGAGGCCGGTAGTGAGGCGGAGCGCGGGTCCGAGCGGCGCGCCTGCTGCCATTGCCTGGGCGAAGATGTCGCGCGGACCGTACCGGTTGGAGACGTAGTAGACCCAGCGCCCGTCGGGCGACCACACTGGGCTCAGGTTGGAGAAGAGGCTGTCGGTGAGCGGCACGACCCGGCCGTCGCGCACCCGCAGGCTCACCAGCCGGCTGGGTGAGACGTTGCCGAACAGCGTCCCCGGGGTGAGCGCGATGGCGTTGCCCGAGGAGCAGGCGAGGTACTCGCCGTCGGGGCTCCAGACGCAGCCGTGAGCCTCGTACAGACGCGCGATGCCGCGGGAGTCCCCGCGGGACTCGCGGACGAAGACCGAGTCGCCGACGACGTACGCGATTCGCTTTCCGTCGGCCGCCCAGGCTGCCGAAATCACCGGCCCGCTCCGGCCGGGCGGGACCTCCGCCGTCTCGGCCCCGCCGCCGGCCGGCGCGCTGACGACGCCGCCGCGCTCGAGGAAGAGGACCCGGCTTCCGTCAGGAGACCAGCGGGGATGGGACTGGACCTGGTCGGCGTCGTCCGTAAGCGCGATCTCCCGGCCGCCGGCAACCGGGCGGACGAAGACCCGCATGTGGAGTGGCGTGCCGCCGGCGTAGGCCACGGTCTTGCCGTCCGGCGAGATGGCCGGCAGCACCTGCATGACGGGATCCCAGGTCACCTTGGTGGTCGAGCCGAAGCTCATCGGAGGCGGAGCCGGACCCGACCGATGCGCGCCGAGGAGATAGGCCCCGGCCACCAGGGCGACGCCGGCCACCGGGACGATCCATCGCCGCCAAGGCGAGGCTGCCGTGGGGACCAGGCGCGCGCGGGCTCCCGCGTGTCGGCCGGCCCGCTCGGCGGTGAGACTCGCCGCGAATTCGTGCCCCGAGCCGAACCGGTCGGCCGGCAGCTTCTCCAGGGCGGTGAGGACCGTCTCCTCCACTTCGGGGGGAATCGAGCGGCGGCGGGGGATCAGCGGCCGAGGCTCCTCAGTCAGCACCTTGGCCACGACGGCCTGCGCCGTCGGCCCGCTGAAGGGCGGCTCGCCGATCAGCATCTCGTAGGTGACCGCGCCGAGGGCGTAGATGTCACTACGGGCGGTGATCTCCCGCTCGCCCATCGCCTGCTCGGGGCTCATGTAGTGCGGCGTGCCGAGCGACATCCCGGTCTCGGTGATCCGGGTGCCGCCCGCCTTGCTCGCGGCCAGCGCGATGCCGAAGTCCGCCACCAGCGCGGAGCCGTCGTGCAGCAGGATGTTCTCGGGCTTGATGTCGCGGTGGATCACCCCATGGCGGTGGGCGTAATCGAGCGCACCCGCGACCTCGCTGGCGATCCGGATCGCGTCGCCCACCGGCAGCTGCTTCTCCCGGGTGAGCCGGTCGCGGAGCGACTCGCCCTCGACGAAGGGCATGGCGTAGTAGAGCACGCCGTCGGCCTCGCCCGAGTCGAACAGTGGCAGGATGTGGGGGTGCTGCAGGTTGGCCGTGGTCCTGATCTCGCTCAGGAACCGCTCGGCGCCGATCACGGCGGAGAGCTCGGGCCGCATGAGCTTGATGGCGACCTGGCGGTGGTGCCTCAGGTCCTGGGCGAGGTAGACAGTCGCCATGCCGCCCTGGCCGAGCTCGCGCTCGAAGCGATAGCGTTCGGCCAGCGCGGCGGCGAGGCGGGAGCGGGACTCGTGCATGGGTGTCCATCAATATGACGACCGTCCGCGGGTGTGGCCACCTGCTTCGGCCGCCTACTGCCCGTCGCCTTGTCGTCCCTAGCCGGGTCACCGAATCATCGATCAGATGTTCTCGACCCTGACGAAGGCCTGGTGATCACATGGCGTTTCGGTTAGAAAGGAGGAGTTCAAGGAACGTGTGCGCGAGTGCGCGTCTCCTGTTCGTACCAGGCTTAAGGTGCTTGAGCGCAGTGCTTGATTGACCGGCGCTTAGTAGTTCGCCTCCGTCAGGAATTTTCAGGTACTAAACGGCCCACCCAGGTCGGGTGGCCGTCTCTTTCGTAGGCTGTGTTATCCAAGGGAATTAGAACAGTGGCCAGGGAGGGAATTGAACCCCCGACACGCGGATTTTCAGTCCGCTGCTCTACCAACTGAGCTACCTGGCCGTGGGGCGGTAAATATAGGAGCAGGCTGAACCTGGTCCAAGTTGGCGGGTGGTTCGCTGGAGACTTCCACCCGCCTCGATTGCTTATATTTCCCGCCCATGCCGCCACCTTCATTCCCCAATCTGACCGTTCTGTCTCACCCTCTCATCCAACACAAGCTTTCCATTCTGCGCGACAAGCACACCAGCACCCGCGACTTCAAGCAGCTGGTGAGTGAGATTGCCAATCTGATGGCCTATGAAGTCACCAAGGACCTTCCCACGGTTCCGGTGGAGATCGAGACTCCTCTGGAGCGGACCACCGGCCGTCAGGTGGCGGGAAAGAAGCTCACGCTGGTGCCCATCCTCCGCGCGGGGCTGGGGATGGTGGACGGGATCACCCAACTCATCCCCTCGGCCCGGGTAGGACACATCGGCCTGTACCGGGATCACCAGACGCTGGCACCGGTGGACTACTACTTCAAGATCCCGGCGGACGAAGTCGAACGTGACTTCTTCGTCTTGGATCCGATGCTCGCCACCGGGGGCTCGGCGGTTGCCGCCACAGGCGCCCTCAAAAAGGCCGGAGCCCGGCGCATCCGGTTCCTGTCGCTGGTCGCCGCCCCGGAAGGTGTCCGCCGAATGCTCGATGCCCATCCCGATGTTCCGGTCTACGCCGCCGCGCTCGACCGCCAGCTCAATCAGTCGGGCTACATCCTGCCCGGCCTGGGCGATGCGGGAGACCGGCTGTTTGGAACGCGATGAGTAGGCAAAGCGCTGGCCATCGATGACCGCCGTCCGCCTGACCTTTTGGGGCGCCGCCGGTCAGGTGACCGGCTCGATGCACCTGCTGGAAGCAGCCGGTGCCAGAATCCTCCTGGATGGCGGCCTGTTCCAGGGTCGCCGGGCCGAGTCGCATAGTCTCAATGCCCGGCTCCCCTTCGACGCTCGTCGGATCGACGGCGTGATCCTGAGTCACGCTCACATCGACCACTCGGGTCGCCTGCCGCTGCTGGTGAAAGACGGCTTTCATGGTCCGGTCTACTGCACCTCGGCCACACGGGATCTGACTGCCGTGATGCTGGCCGATGCAGCTCACATTCAGGAGAAGGACTTCGAGTTTCTGCAGCGCCACGGCAAGGCCGGAGCCGACAGCGAGCCCCTCTACAGTTTGCGTGATGCGATGGCGGTTCAAGATCTCGCCGTGGGGGTTCCCTATCGCCGCGTGTTCTACCTTCGGAAGCATATGGCCATCGAGTTTCTGGAAGCGGGCCATATTCTGGGATCGGCCTCGGTAGACCTCCGGATTACGGAAGGCGGCAATCATCGGTTGGTCTACTCGGGAGACATCGGCCGGAGTGGACTACCTATCGTGCGGGACCCCGAGCCTCCCTCCGGCCCCATCGACACGTTGGTGGTCGAAGCCACCTACGCCGACCGGCGCCACGACCCGTTTAGCCAGGCGGAGGTCCGACTGGGCGAGGCGGTGCGGCGCACGGCGGCCCGGGGAGGCCGGGTCCTGGTGCCCGCCTTTGCCGTGGGCCGTGCTCAGGAGCTGGTCTACAGCTTGCACCGGCTCTACCGAGCTAATCAAATCCCCTCGATCCCGATCTACATCGACAGCCCGCTGGCGGTGGACATCACGACGGTCTTTCGCCTGCATCCCGAAGTCTTCGACCGGCGGGAGGAGTTGATCGAGATCACCAATGAGCTGTTCGACTTTCCGCTCCTCAAGTACGTGCGGGAAGTCGCCGACTCCAAGGCCATCGACGCCGCCGTGGGACCCGCGGTGATCATTGCGGCATCGGGGATGGCCGAATCGGGACGGATCCTCCACCATCTCGCCCATGGGATCGGGGACCACAAGAACCTGATCCTGTTGGTCGGCTTTCAGGCCGAGGGCACCCTGGGCCGCAGGATTGAATCGGGCCAGGAGGTGGTGCGCATCCTGGGACAGGAGTACCAGCGGCGAGCCGAGGTCGAGACGATCGGAGGCTATTCAGCCCATGCCGACCGGGATGAGCTGCGAGCCTGGGTCCGCCGCTTGGGTGGACCGGTCCGCCGGGCCTTCGTGGTGCACGGTGAACCGGGGCCGCTGGAGGCAATGGCCACCATTTTGCGAGAGGAAGGTGTGCGGGACGTTCGAGTGCCGAAGCACGGCGAATCGTTCGATCTCTGAGGGAGGACTTCCTGTCCCGACCGCTGCGGCGCCTGCGCCAAGGTCTGGTTCTAATCGTTCTGGCTGCAGGCATTGTCTACACGGTGGCTCTGGTGATGGTTCTGGTCGTGAGCCAGCAGGATCAGCGGCGGGCCGTTGACGCCATCGTGGTGCTGGGCGCCGCCCAGTACAACGGCCGGCCCTCTCCGGTACTGCGGGCCCGGCTGGACCACGCCCTGCGGCTGTACAGTGAAGGCTTTGCTCCGATCATCGTGGTCACCGGCGGAGTGGGCCGGGGCGACACCACCAGTGAGGCGATTGTGGGTCGCCATTACCTCCTGGCACGGGAGGTTTCGCCGGACGACGTGGTCGTGCAGCCGCAAGGTCGCTCCACCCAAGCCTCCATGACCGCAGTAGCCGACTGGCTTCAGGCCGAGGGACTCCGCACCGTCATCCTGGTCAGTGACCCGTTCCACATGTTCCGTCTTCGCCTGGAGGCCCGCCGGACCGGGTTGGAGGCCTATACCTCTCCCACCGAGAGCAGCCCCATATCCGATAACCCGGTCCTGGAGCTGCGTTATCTCGCTGCGGAAGGATTCAAGATCCCGGTCACCTGGTTATGGGCCATGCTCTCTCCCTTCACCTCCCACTCCCGATCGCCATGACGCTCGTCTCCACCGAACGCCTGTATACCGGCCGCGTGGTCAATCTCGACCGCGATACCGTGCGTTACCCCAACGGATCAACCGGCCAGCTGGAGATGATCCGCCACCCGGGAGCCTCTGCGGTGGTCCCCTTCTTGGACGAACCTCGGGGAGCAGACCCTCGCATCTACATCATCCGCCAGTTTCGTCACGCGGCGGATGGCTTCGTCTGGGAAATCCCAGCCGGCCGCCTCGACCCCGGCGAGACTGCCGCCACTTGCGCCCAACGCGAGCTGGAGGAAGAGATCGGCATGACTGCCGACGTGCTGGCCCGCATCACCACCATCTACACCACTCCCGGGTTCACCGACGAGAAGATCCACCTCTTCATGGCCCATGAGCTCAGGAAAGGGGTCCACCGCCGGGAAGCCGACGAATTCATGGAAGTACAGACCCGGCGCTGGTCCGAGGTGATGTCGATGGTGCGGACCGGTGAGATACAAGATGGAAAGACCATCGCTGCCTTGCTGTTCATCCAGTGCTTCCGGCGCTGACATCCCGACGGCCGCAATGTCTACCTGACCCCGGGTGAGCACGATACGTTTCTGCCATGCCCTCACATAGCGTCGACGCGCTCTCTCGCTCGCTCAAGAAAGGCGAGCTGGCGCCGGTGTACTATTTGTACGGCCCTGAGGATGTGCTCAAGAGTGAGGCTTTGAATGCGCTGCTGGACTGCGCCCTGGAGCCCGCGCTCCGCGACTTCAACCTCGATCAGCGACCGGTTACCCAGCTCGATCCGGAGCAGATCCACGCACTATGTAACACATTGCCCATGATGACCGAGCGGCGTGTGGTGGTGCTCCGTGAAGTGGAAGCCTGGAGGCGAAAGAGCAAGGGGAAGGCCGAGTTCCTGCGCTACCTGGACCATCCCAGCCCGAGCACGGTCGTGGCCCTGGTACAGGGGTCAGCGGATGAGACGGAAGACAAGGAGCTGTCCCGCAGCGCCTACACGGTCCGGTTCGATCCCCTGCCGCCGGACCGGGCCGAAAAGTGGGTGCTTCGCCGAGCCGGACAACTGGGGCTTGCGTTCGAGCCTGAGGCGGCACGACACCTGGTGCGGGCCGTCGACTCGGATCTCTCGACCCTGGAGTCGGAGCTGGCCAAGCTCTCTTCGCTCACCGACGAGCAACCGCTCTCGGCTCAACGGGTAGGTGAGCTGGTCGGCGTACGTCATGGTGAGACTCTGTGGGACTGGCGCGATGCGATTTTGGGACACGAGCCCGCCCTTGCCCTGAGGCTCGGCACCGCCGTGCTGGCACAACCCGGTTCGTCGGGCGTGAAGCTGGTGAGCCAGCTTGGCACCGCGCTGATCGGTATCGGGATCGCCCGGACCCACTACGACGAGGGGATGCGAGGTCGAGCCTTGGAAGAGGCGATCTTTCGTATGCTCATGAAGAACCGACCCCAGGGATTACTGGGATATCGCGACGAGGCGTCTCGCTGGGCTCGCTGGGCCCCCCGCTGGCCGGCACCTTTGATTCGATCGGCGCTGCGGGCGGCGCGTGATGCGGACGTCGCGCTCAAGAGTACCACGGTCTCGGATGAGCGCGGACTGCTCACTGATCTGGTACTTCGGATCGGGATGATGCATCGGGCCGAAAGGTCGGAGACCAGACTGGAGGCAGGAGTGTGAGCTCTGCACCGTTGCGGTTAAGCCTGATCTTCACCGCCATGACCGTCGTCTCCGGCGTTTCCCCCACTTCCGCGCAGACCGACCCTCGTCTGGTCGATGTCATCCGGCAGGCCCAGCAGGGACAGGGCGACTCGGCTCGGGTCAAGGTACAGCAGCTGTTGGCGAACACTCAGCCCAGCGACACCCTGTATCCTCAGATTCTTTATACCCAAGCGATGGTGGCGACCGATGCCGCCACCATGCGTCGGCAGCTCCAACGGGTGGCCGTGGAATACGCCGCCTCGAGTTGGGCAGACGATGCGTTGTTGCGGCTGGTGCAGCTGGATTACGCCAGCGGCAATCTCGATGGCGCGGCTCGGAATCTCGAGCGGATCCGCCGCGACTTTCCCGGGACCACACTGCTTCCCCAGGCATCCTACTGGGCAGCGCGCACTTACTTCGATCAGAAAAATCCCAGCATGGCCTGCCGCTGGTTGGCGGACGGCGTGGCCGCCTCACGCGGCAACGTCGAGCTCCAGAATCAGCTTGGCTATCTGAACCAGCGGTGTAGCGGGGTGGCGATCGATTCCACAACTCAGCCCGCTCCGGACACGACTGCATCCATGGCCGCAGCGGCCGGAGATACAACTCGTCCCGCGCCCAAATCCGATAGCACCTCGCGACCTCCTCGACCGACCCCGCCCATGACCGCCACGGCTCGGGCCGACTCTTCCCCGCGTCCGGGTCCACCCACCCCGCCCGCGCCGGGCCCAACCTCGGCCACCTTTCATATTCAGGTGAGCGCGGTCCGAACCGCATCTGCCGCTCAGAGCATTGCGACCAAGCTGAAAGGCCGTGGCTTGGCGGCAATGGTCGTGGAAGACGGTGGACTCTACAAGGTTCGGGTCGGCAGTTATTCCACCCGGGCCGACGCGATCGCGGCGTTACCCGGCATCAAGTCCAAGCTCGGGGGCAGCCCATTCGTGGTCGCCGGCCCGTAGGGGCCGCGGCACGCCGGGCCACCCTCGTCTTCCTTCTGGCGGGATGTAGCTGCCGGTCCAAGCCACCGCTTCCCGTCGCTCCGGCCCTGCGGGATCCATGCCGTTTGCCCGCCGACTCAGCCCCGACATCGGCTACCCTCAACCCGGCCTCTTTGGGATTGGAGCACTCGGAGACATTGGTCCGGCTCGACTGTCGCGGCGAGCTCCGGCCAGGTCTGGCCAGCCAATGGAGCGGGGATGCCAGTGGACACGTCTGGCACTTTTCGCTCAGACCTCAACCCTACGACAGCTCCGCCATCGCTTCTTCTGTGGTGTCGACCTGGCAGAGCCGAGGAGAGGTGCTCCGGGCCCTTGGAATCGAAGCTGTAGTCGCGGTAGACCCGCACACACTTCGCGTGACATTGGCTGAGACATCCGACAGCGCTCCGCGGCTCTTTGCTGACCCGGCGCTCGCATTAGCCAGAGACACTGCTATAGGCGCCGACCCACGGGACGCACTCGACCGTGGCGCTGACCTGGTGGTCACGGCGGATCCGGCGGTGCGTGACTACGTATCGCACCGGGCTGAATTCATGAGTTTCGCGCTCCCGTGGAGCCGTACGTACGTTCTGGTCCAGCCGTCTGGATCGGCATCGATGGGTGGGGTTCTCGGACGCGACTCGGTCGTCAGATCGCTGGCGAGTGATGTGGTGCCGGCTGAGGCTCGACCCGCGGCTGGTCCCTTCTGGTGGCAGGAACAGAAGGTCTGCCTTTCGCCGGCGCCGGCCAGCGATTCTGGGTCCAGGATCCCCCGTATGGCGTATCCCAGTTCCGACCGAGTGGCCGCTGCGGTGGCGGAGCGAATCGTCGCCTTGGCCGACAAACCAACGCTGAGAGCAGCGGGATTGAGCGACACCGGCTTCGTTGAGGCGTACCAATCCGGGCGATACGCCGGCTATGTGATGGCGCTGCCTCGCCAGGTAGCGGCACCGTGCTATCGATCGCGTCGACTGTTGCTCCCGGGAGCCAGCGTCGTGCCGTTGATCGACACCAGAGCTACTGTCATCATGCGCCGCGGCTCACCTCCGGTCACCCTCGACTGGGATGGCACGGTCCGGCCGATGGAACCGGAAGACAGCACGAGATCCGCACAGTGAGCTTCCGGACCCGGCTCTTCCTGGCACTCCTTCTCGCTGTCCTGATACCGCTGGGAGCGCTGGCCTATGGGGTTCGCAGCGAGATGGAGCGACGTCTCACGACTGAATACCAGGAGAGAACCGCAACACTCGTCCGAGTGATCACGGCCGACCTCGGGGACGAGAGTCGCGCGGTGGCTGCACGGCTCCGCGCGCTGGTCTCCGATTTGTCTCAGAACGACCGGTTTCGGTTGGCTGCCGTTCGACGTGAGCCCGCCTCCCGGCGATATCTGCTGGACTATGCGGGCTATGCCATGAGACTCTCCGGGCTGGCGCTGATGCAGATTCAGGACAGCTCCGGCCGAATCCTGAGCTCGGGTCACTTTCGCAACGAGTTTGACCGGTTGCAGCCGGAGTTGCCTGCGATGTTGAAGGTCGCTGGCGGGTTGGCCCTGGTGCGGAGCCGGACGCCGGACAGCACCATTCTGGCACTGGCGCGCATCGATTCATTCCGGGTGGCAGGAGTGGAGTTCACCCTCGTCGGCGGAGCTGAGGCCGGGACTCGTTTGTCCCAGCGTTTGAGCCCGGGCGGCGATCTCGCGGTTGAGCTGGTGGCTCCCTCGGCGGTGCCACCCGATAGCTCGCGAGGTGCCCGGGTTGTGCGCGAGCTGCCGATCCCGTACCTCGATCTGGTGACTCAGCCACCCAGACTCGATACCGCTCGGTTCGTGGTGACCCAGTCCCTCGGCACGATTGCGGCCCTCCGGAAGAGCGTGGATCGGTGGTTCGCGATCGCTCTGGCGCTCACGCTGGCCGGTGCTCTGATAGCCGCCGCGTGGATCTCATCGAGAATCAGTCGGCCGCTGCGCGAGCTAGCTCGCAAGACATCTCAAATCGACCTCGACCGGTTGGATCAGAGCTTTGAGAGCGAGCGATCGGATGAGATCGGGTCCCTCTCCCGCTTGCTGGGAGCCATGACTGATCGCCTGCGGACCAGCACGGCCGCGCTCCGAGAGGCCGAACGGCGAGCCGCCGTCGGCGACATCGCTCGGCAGGTGAACCACGATATCAAGAACGGCCTGGCTCCGATCCGGAACGTGCTCCGACACCTGAGCCAGGTGGCAGGACAGGAGCCTGCAGGTCTCCCTCGAGCATATGAGGCTCGCCGCCAGACTCTGGAGTCGAGCATCGAGTATCTCGAAAACCTGGCGCGGAACTATGCCCGGCTGTCACCCGGTCTGGATCAGAAGCACTGTGATGTGAATGCCGTCGTCGGCCAGGTGCTCCGTGACGGGGCTACTGACGGGATGCAGTTCCGAGCCCAGCTGGGCGATGGCCTTCCCCCGGTCTGGGCGGATGACGTGGTGCTTCGGCGGATTCTGGAGAACGTGGTAGGCAACGCGGTAGAAAGCCTTGCCGGCCAACCAGGGACAGTAACCGTGTCGACCGGAATACCCCAGGCTCATCCTTACGATCGAGTCACGATTACCGTCACAGATACTGGACCGGGGATGTCCCGGGAACAACTGGACCGTGCCTTCAACGATTTCTATACCACCAAGCCGGGAGGCACTGGCCTCGGTCTTTCCATCGTTCGCCGGCTGATTCAGGACTTGAACGGCAGCTTACGCGTGGAGACCGAGCCGGGCGCGGGCACCTGCGTGATGATCGAGCTGCCGGCCGGTGCGCCGGCGAGTGGGACCCAACAATCATGACGCTGGTGCTGATCGTAGACGACGTACCGACCATGACCGAGCAATACGCCTATGACATTCATCGTCTGGCGGGGTTTGAGACACTGACCGCCTCGGATGGAAAGCGGGCGCTGGATCAGCTCGGCCGCGCGGCTGTCGATTGCATCATCCTTGATCTGGAAATGCCTGGCATGGATGGCTTCGCGGTGCTGGAAGTCCTGGAGCGGCAGGGGAGCGAAGTGCCGGTGATCGTCTACACCGGAACCGGCGACTACCAGCGGTGCGCTCGGGCAATCCGGTTGGGGGCCTACGGATTTATCGACAAAGCAGAGCCCATGGAGCGCGTGGTTCAGGAGATCGAGAGCGCGCTCGAGCGCAGACGGCTCCGCTCCGAGGTGGCGACTCTCCGGCGTCAGCTCGGTACCGAGACGTCGCTGATCGGCTCCAGTCTTCCCATGAAGCGCCTGAGAGAAGCGATCGGTCGCGTGGCGGGGATTCCCAGCCCGGTTCTCATTCTGGGAGAAAGCGGCTCGGGCAAGGAGCTCGTCGCACGAGACCTCCACCGCTTGGGCCCGAACCCCAAGGGTCCCTTCATTCCTCTCAATTGCGCAGCGTTGCCGGAGAACCTGGTTGAAAGCGAGCTGTTCGGCCACGAACGAGGCGCATTCACCGGCGCGGTGGCCACCCGAAAGGGGGCCTTCGAGTCCTCGGAACGGGGCACGCTCTTCCTGGATGAGGTGGGAGAATTACCGCTGCCCGCCCAAGCCAAGCTCCTTCGGGTCCTGGAAGATCGAGTAGTTACCCGGCTGGGCAGCAGCCGTGGCATTCCCATCAGTGCCCGAGTGGTTGCAGCTACCAACCGCGAGCTGGAAAGCGAAGTCACAGCCGGCCGATTCCGCCAGGACCTCTACTATCGGCTCAACGTTCACGTGCTCCTGGTTCCCCCGCTGCGAGACCGTCTGTCGGACATCCCGGAGCTGGCAGCCGAATTCCTCGCCGCAATTTGTGAACGCTTTGGGATACGTCTCAAGAAGCTCTCACCCGAGGCGCTGGCGCTGCTCATGGGATATGATTGGGCTCAGAATAACGTGCGAGAGCTCCGGAATGTCATTGAGCGCATGATTATCGCGGCCGACGGCGAGGTGCTCCGCCCAGAGCACGTGCCGTTCGAGATTCAGGAACGGAGCGCTGTAAGGCTGGGTACGGCAGCAGACAACCGGAGCTTTCAGGGTCTGCGGCTCGAGGCCGAGAGAAAGATCGTGCTGTCCGCTCTGGAGCGGAACGAGTGGCATATCACTCGAACCGCCGAAGAGCTGGGGCTCGCCGATCATTCCAGCCTTCTGAAGCTCATGCGCCGGCTGGACCTCCGTCGCGAGTAGGATTATGGGGCTGCCTGTGTCCCACCGGACACGAGCCCGACTCTTGGCCGTGTTCCCCGGGACCCGAGAGCCTTGGGCCTCGCCTGACCGACGTCGCTAAATAACTCCTTCCTACCCAATCAATTCCACTCAGTCGCCCGGCTCTGCTCCGATGTGGCCGCGGCCTTGCCTTTACGGGGGCCGTCCGCTGGTCACTCACGGCGCTCGCTTGCGCCACAACAAAGGAGAGTCGTATGGCACCCGCTCGCATCGTACCAAGCCTTGGCTGGGGAGTTCTGATTTCACTTGCCTCAGCCTGCAGCCGGTCAGATCAACCCAAGACCACCTCGGAATCAGCCGGGGGGAGCACGCCTGTGGCCGTAACGACTGAAACCGCCAGCGCCGGGACGGTGACTACCGTGCCCGTGAGCTACGAAAGTGCGGAGAGCGCCTTCCGCAGCGGAAACTACCAGGAAGCGACAAGGCTCTTTTCTTCATATACCGAGCACAACCCGGAGAACGCCTGGGGCTTCTATATGCTGGGACTCTCCGCCTGGAAGGCGGGTGAGCCGGGACAGGCGCTGGAGGCATTCGATCGGACGCTCACCCTCGATCCCACTCACCGCAAGAGTCTGTTTAACTCCAGCCGGGTGCTGCTGGACGCCGGACGGCCTGGAGAAGCTCTGCAGCGGGTGGAGCGAGCGCTTACCACGGAGCCCCTGTCCAACGAGGGTCTCAGGCTTTTGGGTCGTGCCAAATATCAGCTCGGGAGCGTCGACGATGCGATCGAAGCGTACCATCGTGCGCTCGCGGTGGATGAGCGAGACGTGTGGTCGATGAACAATCTGGGCGTGATTTACATCGATCAGGGTCGGAGCGCTGAAGCGCTTCCCCCGTTAGCTCGAGCAGTGGAGATCCGGAACAATTCTCCGGTCTTTCAGAACAACTTGGGCACCGCGCTGGAGCGGGCGGGTCACCCGGTTGAAGCGGCCAAGGCCTATGAGGCGGCCATCGGGATGGACAGTACCTACCAGAAGGCTTCAATCAGCTTGGCACGGGTCACAGCTCAGCAGGGTGGGCTCGAGAGCGAGCCGGTGGATCTCGGAGCCTTATCGGCCCAATTCCAGAGCGAAATGGCAACCTGGCGTGGGTCGTTCCCAATGGCCGATTCCACCGAGACTCGGGATTCGAGCGTGACTGCTGACTCCATTTCCGTGCCGGCGCCCGACTCCGGTGTGAGTCAGATCGAGGGGCTCAGCGACTCGACCAAGGCATCTGTGGAATCGGTATCCGACACCCTGGAAGATTGTGCTCAGGAAGATTGACAGAAAAAGGAGAACTCGAGAGGTGCGGCTCGGTGCCGCACCTCTTCTTTATTATGAGCCGACTTGCGGTCTGCCGAATACGAAGGTGCCGTAGCCGATCAACAACAAGGCATAAATCGCCACTGCCGACCAGCCGAAGCTGTTCAATAAGCCCCAGAACCGCCCAGTCAATGCCACCACCAAGCCTGCGAGTGATCCTAAAAAGGAGCCGATCACGACGCCTCGCTGGGTCCTGAGGTCGCCTACGTCCCGAATGAGGTAGAACACCAGACCCAGCTGGATCAGAGCTGCGCCGAAGAAGCGGGCCATAAGCACGACGGAAGGATCATCCGCAACACCATACAGCTGCAGCAACAGGCGTGGCGCCAGTAGAAAGCCGACTCCGTAGACCAGGGCAAGCAGACCGGCCGTCAACAGCAGCGTTCTGAGCCGCATACGATGCCTCCTGTTGATGGTTCGGAGATGGACGGTTCATTGAACGCCGGGACTCAACCATATATACACAACCAGTGACTCTGTCACATCACCTGGCCTACCGGCTCCTGGCCCGCCGGGAACCGGAGCCAGGCCCCGATCCTTTCCCAAAGTACTCGCGCAGGCGTGACCGACTTGAAATCTTTCCGGAGCCTTCCTATGACCACAAGTAAACCCAACACAGTCCCGGCCGCCGCCGCGGGCACCATCACGATCGGCGGCGATCTTGTCGTGAACCGGATGGGGTTCGGCACCATGCGCCTGACCGGAAAGGGCGTCTGGGGTCCACCACGGCACCCCGAAGAGGCGGTCCGAGTGCTCCAGCGCTCGGTTGAGCTGGGCGTGAACTTCTTCGACACTGCCGATTCGTATGGTCCGAACGTCGCCGAGGAGCTGGTTGCGGAGGCGCTCCATCCGTATCCGGGGCTGGTGATCGCAACCAAGGGTGGATTCGAGCGGCCCGGACCGGACCGTTGGGTCATGAACGGCCGGCCCGACTTTCTCCGGCGGCAGCTGCACGGCAGCCTACAACGGCTCAAGGTGGATCGCATCGACCTGTGGCAGCTCCATCGAATCGACCCCAAGGTGCCCGAGCAGGAGCAGTTGGAGGCGGTGCGAGAGTTCCAGCGGGAAGGACTGATCCGGCATGTGGGTCTCTCCGAGGTCTCCATTGCCGAGATCCAGCGAGCCCGGAAGGTTCTCCCGATCGTCTCGGTCCAGAATCGGTACAACGTGACCGATCGACGGTGGGAAGCCGAAGTGGCTTACTGTGAGCGCGAAGGGCTGGCTTTTATCCCCTGGTTCCCGCTGTCGGCCGGCAGCTTCGACGAGGGAGGACTCCTGCATGAGGTGGCCCAACGCCACGGCGCGAGTGTGTATCAGATCGCATTGGCCTGGCTGCTGGCCCGCTCGCCCGCTATGCTGGTGATTCCCGGTACCTCCTCGGTGGACCACCTCGAGGAAAACGTGGTCGCGGCCGAAATCCGACTGTCTGCCGCTGATATGAAGAAGCTCGATCGCCTTCGCGAGTAGGTCCGACGGGGTGACTGTATATTGCCTCCATGTCCCTCGCCAGCCGCGATAGCGCTGCGCCCACCCCGCCGATGCTCAAGCATTGGCGGGAGTTGAAGGCGCAGCACCGCGATACCATCCTGTTTTACCGGGTCGGCGACTTCTATGAAATGTTCAATGAAGACGCGGAGCTCGCCGCTCGAATCCTCGACATTGCCCTGACATCTCGGGGGGACGGCGTCCCCTTGGCCGGCGTGCCAGTCAAGGCCGCCGCAGAGTATCTGCGTCAGCTGGTCGCCGCAGGCCAACGGGTTGCGATCTGCGAGCAGGTGGAGGATCCGAAACTCGCTCGGGGGCTGGTGCGACGTGAGGTGGTCGAGACCCTCACCCCCGGCGCGCTGTTGCAGGACGGGTGGGTCGCGGGGGGACGGAATAACTGGATAGTGGCGATTTGGCAGGGAAGCGGGGAAGCAGGAAAGCGCAGAGCGATCGGCTTAGCTGCAGTGGATTTGAGCACCGGCGAGTTCGTATTGGAGACGACCCATGAGGACGGACTTCAAGAGGTCCTCAGCCGATTTGCCCCGGCGGAGCTGGTAACCTCTGACACTTCCGCACTTCCCCCCTACCCAGCTTCCCTGCTCGTCACCAGACGCGAGCGCTGGGAGTTCGATCCCGATCTAGCGCGGGACGACCTGGCCCGCCGCTTCGGCCTGGCGTCCCTCGACGGGTTAGGTGTGGGTCCTGACGATGCGCCTGCGGTCGGTGCCGCAGGCGCGTTGCTCCGTTACCTGGGCGAGCTGCAGCCCGCAGGAGTGCCCCATCTGGCCCGCCCGGCCGTGCGCCGAAGCGACGCTTTTCTCTGGCTCGACGAAATGACCCGCCGGAATCTCGAGCTGATCGAGCCCCTCCGGTCTGGAGCTCGCGGCTGCACGCTTCTCGAGACCATCGACGCGACAGTCACCGCGATGGGAGCGCGACTACTGCGGCAGTGGCTTCTGTCCCCGCTTCGGGATCCGGCTGCGATCGAAGTCCGGCTGGACGCCGTCGAGATTGCAGTGAGCGACGCTCGGGGCCGGGGCCGGCTGCGCGAAGCGCTGGACGGGATCCGGGACCTCGAGCGACTGGCCGGACGGGCTGCCGCCGGACGAGCCACTCCTCGCGAGCTCGGCGCCCTCCGCGACTCGTTCAATCGGCTGCCCGATGTGGCAGGAGCTCTCGCAGCTCTCGCCGGGGCCACGCTGCCCGATTCAGGTCGCAGCCAGCTGTTGCTTCAGGCATCGGACGAGTTGGATCTGCTGGCCGACCTGAGCTCCCGACTGTCGGCTGCTCTTTCGGATCGCATGCCTGCAGCGTTGGTAGATGGTGACGTGATTCGACCGGGCTATGACGCCGAGCTCGACGAGCTCCGCACCCTGAGGGACGGGGGACGCCGGTACATCGCCTCGCTGCAGCAGCGTGAGCGCGAGCGGACCGGAATCCCGTCGCTCAAGGTGGGCTTCAACAAGGTCTTCGGGTATTACCTCGAGATCACCCATACCCATGCCAGCCGAGTGCCCGCCGATTATGAGCGGCGGCAGACGCTCGCCACAGCCGAACGCTACGTCACTCCCGAGCTCAAGGATTACGAGTCCCGAGTGCTGGGAGCGGAGGAGCGGATCATCGCACGCGAGGCGGCGCTGTTCGGCGAGTTACGCGTCCTCATCGCACAGGCAATTCAGCGAATTCAGAAGACCGCCCGGATACTCGCGCAGCTGGATGTGGTGGCCGGGTTGGCCGAACGGGCCATCTCGGGACGCTATGTGCGTCCCCGGGTCACCGGTTCATTCGAGATCACGTTGAAAGGAAGCCGGCATCCGGTCATCGAGCGCATGATGCCACGGGAGTCGTTCATCCCCAACGACCTGCGCTTCACCGACTCGGAAAGAGTGCTGCTGGTTACTGGCCCGAATATGGCAGGGAAATCGACCATCTTGCGGCAGATCGGCCACTGCCTCGTGCTGGCCCAGATGGGCTCATACGTTCCTGCTGACGAAGCCGTTATCGGGACCGTCGACCGGCTGTTCACTCGGGTGGGGGCAAGCGACAATCTGGTCGAGGGGCAATCCACCTTTATGGTGGAAATGAGCGAGACCAGTGCCATCCTGCACAACGCCAGCGCTCGAAGCCTGGTGCTGTTGGATGAGATCGGTCGGGGTACCTCGACCTACGACGGCGTGGCGATCGCCTGGGCGGTCACCGAGCACCTCCACGACCGGATCGGCTGCAAGACCATGTTCGCCACCCACTACCACGAGTTGATGCAATTGCCCGAACGGCTGCAGCACGCCCGGAACTACAACGTAGCCGTCCAGGAGGCGGGCGAGGCCGTCGTCTTTCTCCACCGGCTCGAGCCGGGCGGAACCGATCGCTCCTATGGAATCCACGTGGGGCAGCTCGCCGGTCTACCCCGCGCGGTGGTGACTCGGGCGCGGGAGATTCTGTCGGTACTCGAGGGCGAACACCGGGTGGTGCCAGGGGAACCCGCACCCTCGCGTGATCCGGGCCAATTGGCCCTTTTCGACGCTCGGGTAGACCCCATGGTCGAGGAGATCAAAGCCTTGGATCTCAACACCCTTACTCCTCTGGAAGCGCTGAACCGCTTGGCCGAGCTCCAGCGGCGCGCGGGTCGGCGCACCTGAGGTGGGATCGAGTCAGATGAGATGCAGCACGGTGGGTCTATTGATGATGGTGAATCTGCTTGGGTGCAGGACGCAGGATGACGGGACCATGCGTCTCACGGATCATCCACCCCCGCCGCCACCGGCCTCGCCGGCTGAGGAGCCGCCAGTTGCGACTAATGCCGTGTCGCCGGTGCGTTATCCAGCCGCGCTTCTCCAGCAGGGAATCGAGGGCCGGGTTCTGCTGCGATTATTTGTAGATGCGACGGGCAATCTTGTGCCCGACTCGACCCGCATTGCCGAGTCGAGCGGCTATCCCGCCCTTGATTCGGCCGCGCTCGCCGGTGCTCCAGCTCTCCACTTCGCACCGGCTCTGCGCCAGGGTGAACCAGTGGCCGCACCCTTTCTTCAGCCGGTACAGTTCCGCAGCAAGCGCGGCCGGAGTACGGTCGAATGACCTCTCCCCAACACCTCAAGCCCTACGACTCGGTGCTCGACACCGTGGGGTGGACCCCGCTCATTCGATTGGGGCGAATCGGTGCCGGGATCCGAACACCGATTTATGGGAAGGCGGAGTATGTAAATCCCGGCGGGTCGGTCAAGGACCGCATCGGTCTCGCGATCATCGAGAGCGCTGAGCGTAAGGGAGAGCTCCGGCCAGGCGGCACTATCGTCGAGGGTACTAGTGGCAACACCGGTGTGGGCCTCGCCATTGCCGCGGCGCTGAAAGGTTACCGCTGCGTTTTTACGATGCCGGACAAGATGTCCCAGGAAAAGGTGCGGCTGCTCAAGGCGTTCGGTGCCGAGGTAGTTATCACCCCCACAGCGGTTCCGCCCGATCACCCGGACAATTATGTGATGAAGGCCAAGCAAATCGTCCGGGAGACTCCGGGAGCCGTTCTGGCCAATCAGTTTTACAACGAGATCAATCCCGAAGCCCACTATCACACCACCGGTCCGGAAATCTGGCAGCAGACGGAGGGGCGAGTTACCCACCTGGTGGCCGGGGCCGGTACGGGTGGAACGGTGAGCGGGGCGGGGAAATTTCTGAAAGAAAAAAATCCGGGCATTCGGGTGGTGGCCGGAGATCCCATTGGTTCGCTGTACAGCCAATTTCACCGAACCCGCAAACTGGGCGAGGGTCACCCCTATAAGGTGGAAGGGATCGGAGGAGACAAGATCCCGAGCACACTCTGGTTCGACTGGATCGACGAGTTCCGGCAGGTCTCGGACCGGCTCTCTCTGACGATGGCTCGGCGCTTGGCCCGCGAGGAGGGCATTCTGGCCGGCGGCTCCACCGGCCTTAATGTGGCTTTGGCACTCGACATCGCCCGCGAGGTGGACGATCCCAACGCATTAGTGGTCACCATCCTCTGTGACACCGGCGAGCGATATCTCTCCAAAGTGTTCAATGATGAGTGGATGCAGGAAAACCAGATGCTCGACGCGCCCCGTATGACGGTGGAGCAGCTGCTCGAGCGGCGACCGGCAAACGCGCCCGCCCTGGTGAGTGTCGCTCCCGCCGCCGCGGTGCGGCAGGCGCTGAATCTCATGAGCACCTGGGGCGTCAGCCAGATACCCGTCGTCGAAGATGGCCGTTCGGTGGGAGGGCTGGTCGAAGGCACCTTGATGACCCGGGCGCTGGCTCAGCCGGCTCTCCTCGATCGTCCGGTGCGGGAAATCATGGATGCGCCGTTTCCCGAAGTCGAAGCCACCTGTCCCACTGACCGGCTGGGGGCCATGCTCACCCGCGAGAGCCCGGCCGCCCTGGTCCGCAAAGATGGGAAGCTCGTCGGTATCGTGAGCCGCTATGACGTGCTGCAACAGTTAATCGGAACCCGGTGAACCAGGGAACGGTGAACGGTCAATGGCGAGCAGGGAACTCCCATCGATCCCCCCGTTCACGGTTCACCGTTTACGGTTGATGCTTTTGGGGTGGGCATGCGGATAACGGTACTGACCGGAGGCACATCCGCCGAGCGGGATGTCGCGCTCGCATCCGCGGTTCAGGTGATTGGCGCCCTGCGCTCACGGGGTCATGAGGTGGCGGTGGTCGATACCGCTCGCGGTTATATCCCGAGAGAGGACGAGCCCGCGCTGCTCTCGGCCGCGGTGGGCACGGAGCCACCACCCATCGCCCAGCTCCAGGCGTTGGAACAAGGGCTCCTGCTTTCCGGGCTGGCCAATCTGGCCGTCGTACGTCACGCGGAGGTGCTATTTCTTGCACTTCATGGAGGCCGAGGGGAGGACGGCACCATCCAGACACTGCTCGAGATGGTGGGAGTGCCCTACACCGGCAGTGGTCGGCTCGGCAGTGCCATGGCGATGGACAAGGACATTTCGAAGCGCCTGTTCCGGCTGGCCGGGGTGGCGACTGCGGATTGGGTGATGGCGCCCGTAGCGCGGGATCGGGTTGAGCGCGACTTTGGATATCCCGTCGTGGTCAAGCCCTCGAAACAGGGGTCCACGGTGGGACTCACGGTGGTCAAGCGGCCGGGCGAGCTCGATGCGGCGGTTTCCCTGGCCCGGAAGTACGATGATGAGGTCATGATCGAACGATTCGTTCCTGGCCGGGAGCTCACGGTAGGCGTTCTGGAAGGAAAGGCCCTTGCGGTGGGAGAGATTATTCCGCAGCATGAGATCTTCGACTACGAGTGCAAGTATACCCCCGGCATGTCTCAGGAGATCTTCCCCGCGCGTCTCCCCGAGAGTGTGGCCGCCGAATGCCAGCGCTTGAGCCTCCTGGCACATGAGGCTCTGAAACTAGGGGGCTATTCTCGGGTAGATTTTCGCTTGACACCAGACGGAGATCTCTTCTGTTTAGAGGTAAACACGCTTCCCGGCATGACTGCCACCAGTCTCCTGCCTCAGTCGGCCCAGGCGGGTGGCATCACGTTCCCCGAGTTGTGCGAGCGCATCTGCCGAGCCGCTCGGCGGGGTCGGCCCGAAGTCGCCTCGTAAGACGCCGCATTTCGAGTCAAAGGCGTTGGTAGAATGAAATCGTCTCCCTCGTATCGCATCACTCCTTGGGTCGGCCGCATCATCGTAGCCAATGCGGTGGTGCTGCTCCTGCTCCTGACTCTCTTCACGTCGCCGGAAGTGGTCCGTGCGCTGCAGTTTTCGCCCCGCACCGCGCTGACCCACCCGTGGACTTTCGTCAGCTACATGTTTGTCCATGCGGGTCTCCTGCACCTGCTGGCCAACATGCTGATGCTCTTTGTGTTCGGCACCGCGGTCGAAGCGCGCATGGGAAGCCGCAACTTTCTCCTCTATTATCTGTTTTGTGGGGTCGGGGCGGCGGTTTTTTCCCTGCTCCTGGCGGGACTCATGCCGGTGGGGGCTTTCATTGGTGCCTCCGGAGCCGTGCTCGGAGTGGCAGTGGCCTTCGCCACCTTCTGGCCCGAGGCCGAGCTGATCGTCTTTCCCATCCCCATTCCCATCAAGGCTCGTACGCTGGTTATCGGCCTGGTGATCCTGGACGTCGTGGGGTCGCGGCTATGGCCCAACGACGGCATCGCCCATCTGGCACACGTCGGCGGCGCGCTTTTTGGCTATCTCTTCTTTCGGGCCCAATCGTTCTCCCGGCGCAGTAATGCTCCGCCGGCCCGGACGCTCGAGCGGGTCGTCATGGTCCAGTCGGGATCCGCGGAGCCCGAGCGGCGCACACCGGTCACGCCCATGCGTCCCCGGCGCCACGCCGACTCTGACCCGGTCGCGGCCGAAGTCGATCGGGTTCTGGACAAGATCAGCGAGAAGGGGATATCCAGCCTGACGCCGGCAGAGCGGCGGTTCCTGGACGAGGTCTCCAAGAAAAAGCAGCACGATAACTAGAACTTCACCGTCTCTCTTGCGTCGGCGCTCGCGGCTTCGTATCGTCCGCCGTGCTGATCAATCTTCTTCCCGACTTTCTCGCGGTCCTCGAGACCGCTGACCGGGAAGCCGCCTACCGGCAGTACCGTGAGAGTCATCGCCCCATCCTCGACGCCTACTGGCGCAATTACGTTCTCGACCCCGACACACCGCATGCCGCCACGATAGTCTCCGCCGCACTCCGGGCCGATCGCAGCGACCTCTATGGGCTCGCCGCAACGACCAACATCGTGCAGCTCGCGGAGGAAGCTGTGGCCAAGGCGGAAGAGGTGATCGGGATCGACCGGCCCACCGACATCTATCTCATGGTGGGACTCGGGGGGGCCAATGCGGGAGAACTGGTGGTCGGGGGGAGGGGCGTGGCGTTTGTGTGCCTGGAACACTTCACCGGTCGAGTGAACCCCGAAACCTACGGCATGGGACTTCCCCCCGATCTCATCCCGGTGTGGATCGCACATGAGCTGGCGCATACTGTCCGGTACACCTCGCCCAGCAGCGCCAGCGATCTTCGACGCCTGGTGACCGAAAACGGAGGCTATTACGACTATTGGAGCACCGGGAGCCGGGCGACGCTGCGAGAGCTCCTGGTCAATGAAGGGCTCGCCGTCCATGCCGCGCAAGCGATCGCTCCGGGTTTCGACGCCGCCGACTACTTCGGCTACCCCCGCCGCCAGTATCATCGCCTCCGTGAAATGGAGGCGTTCCTTCGTCGGGCGGTCGAGCCTGACCTGGATCGCAGCGGGCTGGGGCTTCGACTCCGCTATCTCTCCGGGGGGATGAGCCCGTCCGCACGGCTGGTGGCCGGCCGCGTGATACCGGAGCGAGCGGGTTACTATCTGGGGTATCGGATGACCGAGGCTCTGTGCGGTGAGCGAGGCCTGCACGAGGCCGTTCGGGCGCCGGCTCAGGATTTTCAGACTGCCGAAGACGCGGCCCGGGGAATTCAGTCGGCGTGAGCCTCAGGAGTCTCCCGACTCATACCTCACTTCCCGACGCAGAAGCTTCCAAACACCCGGTCCAATACCTGCTCGATATCCACCACCCCAAGAAGCTCATCCAGTGCGTCGGTTGCCTCGCGCACGTGATGCGCGGCCAGGACGGCATCGCCGGCTCGCCCCAGATGGGGCACGGCCGCCGACAGCGCGTCCTGAGCCCGGACCAAAGCCACCCGATGTCGTTCCCGGGTTAGCCCCGGCTCCAAATCAGCCAGGATGATCCGGTCGGCAAAGACCCGCTCGGCCGCAATCCGGCGCAAACTACCTAAGCCATCACCGGTGAGCGCCGACACCGCTACTCCATCACCAGCCTTGGGGACCAGGTCCGCCTTGGTCCGCACGACCAGAGAGGGCCGTTCGGACACGATCGCTGTTTCGTCCTGGCCCAGCGCGCGGCCGGCTTCCACACACAACAGCACGAGGTCCGCCGCACCGAGATAACGCCGACTCACCTCGACTCCCAGACGATCTATTCGTTCCGGAGCCTCCCACAGCCCCGCGGTGTCCGCAAGACGAACCGGCCATCCCAGAAAATCGGTGTGGGCCTCGATGGCGTCTCGCGTGGTTCCTGGAATCTCCGTCACCAGGGCCCGTTCGGTGCCGAGCAGCGCGTTAAAAAGAGAGGACTTGCCGGCATTAGGGCGCCCGGCGAATACCAGGAGCGCTCCCTGGCGGAGCCGCTCGGCAGACGGTGCCGTGCTCACCAGGCGCTCGATCTGACTGGCGGCCTTCCCAATC
>DASSED010000055.1:0-16753 GCA_035695405.1 Gemmatimonadales bacterium | reverse complement strand
CCGGTGACTACTGGCCGGTGAGGTCCTGGGCCCGAAGCGCCTGCCGTTTCCGGATCGAGACTCGAGGCGACTCCCTCGACATCATCTGCGCCTCCGTCGATGGGCCGGAGCTGGAAAAACGCCTGGCGTTCTCTCGCGAGGGAAATCTGCAGATCACCTATCGGTGGGACCAGGCTGTGGGCCAGCCCGATGATGCCTTTGCGCCAGAGCTGTCACTCTTTGCGCCGTTGGAGCTGCGTCCGGAGCCGGATGGCGAGATCTGGACTTATACCATCGAGACTGTGGCCAAATCCGAGCGGGGGCTGGATCGGACCAAGCAAGGAGAATCGGTCACCGTGCGCTGGCCGGTCCGGCTCGGTGGCGCCTCGTTGATGGTGGAACCGGCTTCCCGCCGCCTCCTTGCCGCCCTGAATCAGAGCTCCGATCTCAGCGCTTAACCGGGGCGGCCCCACCGCACCAGACCAGCGATCCCTGCCGCGGCCAGCGCCACGATGAGCGCCAGCAGGACCACTCGTCGACCGTACGAAGTCAGCTGGTCTCGAGGTAAGACATCCAGGACAGCCAGAGCCGCGAGAACCGCCAGCGCCAGTATGGCCAGTCCGGCGGTCAGACGTAGCACGCCGGGAAGTCCGGCGGAGCGGGAGACTGGATCAACGGGGTCACCCCTCATCGGCAGACCTCCACGTGAATTGATGGATGGCTCGGGTCTTGCTCGTGGGCCTCGCATCCCCAACGAGATGTGGCCCATATGGTTTGGAACAGTGCAATCCGGCCTGTCCGAATGCAATCTGCGCTCGCGATTTGCGCAGCCTTCGCGTTATCCGCCTGCGCCTCCAAGTACGCCCGGGTTCCGGCTCGGCTGGACCTCGCTCCCTACGGTCGAGTGGCGCTGGTCACCTTTTCCGGCGATCAATCAGCGGGTGCGATGAGCACTATGGCAACTCAGCGATTTGCCGAGGCGCTGCTCGCCAGCCAGACGGGAGTGGAGCTGCTGGAGCTCAACTCGACGGATGCGTCGATCAAGGACCTGGTTGCCAGGGGCGACGGTGCTGCGCTGGCGCAGGCCCTGGGACGGCAGAAGGATGTTCCTGCCGTGTTCGTGGGTCAACTCAAGATGTCGCCGGTCAAGCCTCGCGGGCATCTTGGCGCGTCGGGCGTGAACCTCAAAGCATCGGTGTCCGCCGAGCTGGCGGTACAGCTCCTCTCGACCAAAACCGGAGGCACCATGTGGCGCTCGAGCTCGATGACCAACGGGTCGATCGGCCGGGTAGCGCTCAATGACCGGCTGCCGTCGGTGTCGCTGCGGGACCGGGACGAAGCCTATGGCGAGATGGTCAGTCAACTGGTGGCGGAGGTGACCCGGGATCTTCGACCCACGTGGGTGAAGCAGTAGGCGTGTACCTGCTCAAGCGGTCGTCTTGCGATAACGGTGCACGGCCAGGGTGAGGATGGCAAAGCCACCAATCGCCAGTCCCAGAATCGGTCTTCCCACCGTGTCCAGACCGGCACCCTTAACCAGAACCGCCCGCATCACGAAGACGAAGTGCTTGACGGGATTCGCCTGAGCGACGAGCTGCGCCCAGTCAGGCATCGACTCTACCGGCGTAAACAATCCTCCCATTAACAGGAAGATGAGAATCACGAAGAAGGCCACGAACATGGCCTGCTGCTGCGTGCGGGTAATGGTGGAGATCCAGAGTCCCAGCCCGAGCACCACAATCAGGTAGACGATGGCCGCGAGATAGACCAGCACCAGACTACCCCGCATCGGTATACCAAACACCAGCCGTCCGATCACGAGTCCAATCGTAAAGATCACCAGCGAGATGATCCAGAACGGGATCAGCTTGGCCGCGATGAACTGGATTTTGGTCATCGGCGTCACGTTGAGCTGCTCCAGGGTACCGATCTCATATTCCCGGGTGATGTTCTGCGCCGTGAGCAACAGGCCGATGATGGTGGTTAATGCCACCATCAAGGCCGGCACCATGTAGTGCTTGTAGTTCCTCGTGGGGTTGAACCGCCGCTGGGTTCGAAGATCGAGGGGCGCCGGATGGGTCACTCCGGAGGCATTCCGGACCGTGGGGAGCGTCAGATTCAGCTCCGCCGCGTAGGCGGCCAGGATCGCGTTGGCGTTGGACTGGACGATTCCGGTGGCGGCGCCTTCCTCGGCGTTGAGAACCAGCTGTACCGTAGCGTGTCGGTGCTGAACCAGATCCTCCTCGAAGCGGCGCGGGATGTGGATGACGGCCGTGACCTCCCGTTCCAACAGTGCCTTTTCCACCTCATTCGCGCTCGCGTCTTCCCGGACGACCCGGAACTGGCGGCCGCCTTCGAGGCGCTGTACCAGTCCGGCCGAGACGGTGGTCCGATCTTCGTCCACCACCAGCAGCCGGGTGCGCTTGAGGTCGAACGTGGCGGCGTTGGCCAGGACCAGGAGCTGCACCACTGGTATCATGAAGATCTGCACCATAGTAGTGTGATCCCGCAGGATCTGAAGAAACTCTTTGCGCACAAGAAACCAGACGGTGCGCACGGCTCTATCCCAGCCGGATCGCGAGCTTGCGCGATCCAACAATCAGAAAGAACGCCGTCATGCCGACCAGGATCAGGGTCTCCTGCCAGAGGGTGGCGAGTCCCGCGCCCTTGATCATGATCCCTCGCACGATCAGGAGAAACCATCGCGCCGGCACCACATTTGAAATGGCGCGCAGCCAGACCGGCAGAGAATCCAGTGGGAAAATGAACCCCGAGAGCAACATCGTCGGCATCATCAAACCGGCCAGCGCGAAGATCATGGCGGTACGCTGCGTGGGAGCCTGGGTCGAAATGACGATGCCGAGGGCCAGGGCCGTCAGGATGTAGAGGCCACACTCCCCAAGCAGCAACGCCAGACTGCCACGCTGAGGAACCTGGAATACGGTACGGGCGGCGATCAGCACCAGGAGCACGCTAACGAACGCCAGGACCACGTAGGGCGTCACCTTTCCCGCGACGATGGCCGAGGGACGTATGGGCGAAACCAGCAACATCTCCATGGTGCCGGTCTCTTTCTCTCGGGTGATCGAGATCGCCGTCATCATGGCCGACATGATGGTCAGCACAAACGCCACCAGACCAGGCACGAACAGATGAGAGCTCTCCAGCGTGGGGTTGTACCGGAGTCGACTGCTTGCATCGATCCGGAGGCCGTTCCCGGAGGGCACTGCGTCGGTGTACCAGCGCTGGACCACCGCCGTCGCGTAACCCTGCATGATGCCGCCGGTGTTGGGGTCACTGCCGTCGGTGAGCAGCTGGATGGGCAGCGAGTCGCCCCGGCCTAGCCTCCGCTCAACGTCTCGGGGCAAAACCAGCGCCTGCCGAATCGAGCCGGAGCGAAACTGAGCGTCCAGCACCTGGGTGCTGGGGGCCACTGCGAGCAGCCGAAACCGCTCGGACGCGGCCAGGCGATCGCGCAGCTCCAGCGTCGCCACGTCTGGGGCGGGGTCCACCAGCACGATCGGAATCTTTCGGACATCGGTTCGGACGGCGAACCCGAAGATGAGGACCTGCAGCGGGGGAAGCAGCAGGAGAATAGCCAGGGTCTGGCGATCGCGGAGAAGATGGAGGGTCTCCTTCCGGACGAAGCCCAGGAAGGCTTTCACGCCGCGGCTCCGGGTCGAGTTAAACGCAGAAATACCTCGTCCAGCGTCGCGGCGCCGTGGCGGCTGCGCACCTCGGCCGGAGTGCCCATGGCCGCGATCGCGCCATCGACCATAATGGAAATCCGGTTGCAGTACTCGGCTTCATCCAGATAGTGGGTGGTGACCAGCACACTGGTGCCTTCGGCCGCTGCCTCGTAAATGAGCTCCCAGAAGCGTCGCCGGGTGATTGGATCCACGCCGCCGGTCGGCTCATCCAGGAAGACGATGCCCGGCCGGTGCAGCAAGGCGACACAAAACGCGAGCTGCTGTTTCCACCCCAGTGGAATCTCCCGCACCAGCTCTTTCCCGGCATCCTGCAGGCCAATCCGGGTGAGGATCTCGCCGGTTCGGGTGACGATGTCGCGATTGCTCACGCCATAAATGCCGCCATAGAGTGTGATGTTCTCCTGAACCGTCAGGTCCTCGTACAGGGAGAATCGCTGACTCATGTAGCCAATGCGCCGGCGGACCTGCTCCGCCTGGCTGGAGATATCGAAACCCGCCACCGTCGCGGAGCCGGATGTGGGTACCAGCAAACCGATCAACATCCGCATCGCGGTGGTCTTCCCTGCCCCGTTCGCTCCCAGGAACCCGAAGACTTCGCCCTGCTCAACGTGGAAGGTGATCGCGTTCACCGCGGTGAAGTCTCCGAAGCGGCGGGTAAGTTCCCGCGAGTCGATGGCGTGCTCGCTCACGCAGCTGGCTCCTGGACCATATACCACATGAAGGCATCTTCGATCCCCGCCGCGATCGGTTGGATCGAGACCCCAGCTAACCCTGCCGAGTCGACGTAGGCCATCAACTCGCGAGCCACTGCCTCCGGACTCACGTCCGATCGTCGGTCGGTATAGTGCAGTGAATCACCAAAGGGCCAAACGGCCGCCGCGTGGGGGAAGCGCCGGAGCGCGCCAAGCAGGCCGAGGATCTGGCCGCCACGGACGGCCAGGAGCGGCCTGGGATATCGTCGTCCGATCTCTCCTGGCCGGTCGGTCACCAACAGCTTCCCTTGCTGCATCAAGCTCACCCGATCGCACCGGCTCGCCTCATCCATGTACGGTGTGGAGACCACAATGGGGAGTCCCTCATCTTTCAATCGGCCGAGCAGATCCCAGAACTCCTTTCGGGAAACTGCGTCGACCCCGGTGGTCGGTTCGTCCAGGAAGAGAATTTCGGGCCGGTGCACCAGGGCACAACATAGGGCCAGCTTCTGCTTCATGCCGCCCGAGAGCGCACCGGCCCGTCTCGAGGAAAAAGGCTCAAGCTGAAGCCAGATGGGTGCGATCGTGTCCCGTGCTTCAGCCACGGTCGTGTCGAATAGTGAGGCAAAGAAACCCAGGTTTTCCGCCACGCTCAGGTCGGGATAGAGTGAGAACCTTCCCGGCATGTACCCCAGGCGGGTTCGCAGATCCCAGAAATCACGCACCACGTCTCGTCCCAATACCCGCGCCGCTCCCGCATCGGGCAGCAGCAGCGTGACCAAAATGCGGAAGAGCGTGGTCTTGCCCGACCCGTCGGGCCCGATGACGCCGTACAGCTCACCCGGTTCCACCTGCAACGACACCTGGTCCAGCGCAGCGTCGTCTCCGAACCGCCGCACCAATCCCTCGGTCTCGACCGCGTGCTCGTAGGTCACTCGGGTTGGCCCTCGGCCTCCAGCACCAGTTCGCCCGGCATGCCGATCTTGAGGAGCCCGTCCCGGTTGTTCACGGCGATCTTCACTGCGTACACCTGGTCCGCTCGTTCATCGCGGGTCTGAATCGGAGTCGGAGTAAACTCCGCAGCTGAGGCAATCCAGGTGATGCGCCCGGGGAGGGTGGCAATAGAGTCGGCGCGATCCACTCCGACTCTGACCGTCTGGCCCAGTCGGAGGTTGGCGAGCTGAGAGCCACTCACATAGGCCCGGAACGTCAAAGAGTCGAGCGATGCCAGCTTGAAGAGTGGTTGGCCGGCCTGGACGTACTCCCCCGGCTCGACATAACGGGTCAGCACGGTGCCATTGAGCGGGCTCACCACGCGGCTCCGGGCCAGCCGGTCGTCGATCTGCGCCACCTGGGCATTCAACGCCTCGAGCTCCTGTGTCAGCGTCGCCCGCGCAGCCCGAGCCCCCACGAGTTGCGCCTTGACCACTTTGACCTCCCGCTCTGCCCGGTCGCCCTGCTGCGCGGTGGCAGCGGAGTTCTGGAGCAGCCGTTGGGTACGGGATAGATCGCGCTCGGCGATGGCGCGCTGGATGTCGAGTGCTGTGATATTGGAGATGGCCTCCCGCGCCCGTGATGCCCCAGCTGCCCTTCGCGCGATCGTTGCCCGGCGTTCGAGAACCAGTGGGAGGGTGTCCACCGCACCCAGCAGCGCGCCTTTGGTCACCCGGTCGCCCTCATCCAGCGCCAGCGCCAGCAGCGGCCCCCCGACCTCAGCGGCTACCGTGACCTCGGTTGCCTCGAAGTTGCCATAGGCGTCGACGTGCTGCTTTCGGCAAGCGCTCAGCACGAGCAGGCCAAGCAGCAGCGCGGTAGAGTGGGATAGCAGATGCTCGCGGTAGCTCATAGTCTCCTGCGCTCGCCTAGCGGGGCGTCAGCCCCAGGGTGGTTAGGTATGTGGCCCGTGCCTGCGCCAGCTCCACGCGATGGCGTTCCAGAGTCAGCCGGGCATCGACCACGTCGGTGCGGGTCTCGACATAGTCGGCACTGGTGATCGTCCCTTCATCGTGCTGAGCCCGCGCCTGGCGCTCGATCTCGGTTCGCAAATCAACGACCCGTTGATCCTCGGCCAGTGCCTGCGTGAGCCTCTGGATATCCTCGAGGTTGCTGACCACCGAGCGCACCAGGCTATGGGCGAGCGCCCGCTCCTCAGTGTCGATGATTTGTTGCTCCTGCCGCAGCGCCCCCGCCTTGCGGCCCGCCGAGTGCCAAGTCCAGGGACGCCACTGCACCTCGATCCCCGCCTGCCAGAACCAGTCCGAGGTAGTCCGGAACTGATTCAAACCCGGGAGCCCGACTCCCCCCTCACCGAAGGCGGTGATTCGGGGCGAGTTCTCCGTGCGGGTAGCGGCAGCTTCGCGACCCAGCCTGAGGCGAGTCTGATGAAACTGCTCGAACTCCGGGCGCTGTCTCAACCCGATCAGCGCCGCACTCGTCAACGTCTGGTTCTTCTCCGGCTCGTCGGCCGGCAGCACCAGAATAGCCGTAGTATCGATCGGCCGACTGACGAGATCGGATAGCACCGCCAGTGAAGCCCGCCGCGCCGCCGCGGCCTCATCTCGCTCCAGGGTGGCGCGCACTCGCTCGGCTTCTACTGCCGCGGCCTCACTGCTGATTGCGGTTCCCGCCTCCACGCTGGCTCGAACGGCGGCAAGACGGGCGTCCAGGTCGGTGATCAACGTGGTGTACTCGGCTGCTCGCTGTTGCAGCAGAAAGGCCGAGAAGAACGCGCTGTTCACTTCGGAACGAAGACCGTACAGGGCGACGCTGACTCCAGCAGCCGACTCGGCCGCACGAGCCCGCTCCACCTCGCGGCGCCGGGAAACGTCGCCGCCGTCGTAGAGCAGCTGTTCCACGTTCACCGTGGTTTGCCATTGGTCGCGGGGGAGATCGGGAAAATTCGGGATCGGCGACACCAGACCGGGATTGGTGATGTCGCTCTGGTGCGAAGCCCGGCCGTGGACGCCCAGCTGGGGAAGCTGCTCGGAACCGATGGCGGCCAAGCGCAGCTCACTGGCGGAGCGCAGCAGATCGAACTGGCTCGCGCGCGGATCGCTCCTCAGAGCCGAAGCCTGAAGCTGAGACAGGTGTAGAGTATCCTGGGCCGGCGAGGTGGCGGGCAGCAGCAAGACAGAACCCCATGTCAGAAGGATGAAGAAGCGCATCACGGCCGGAGTCCCGCGAGGATGAGGTCGGGGAGAAGCCGTTTGCGCTCCTCCATGAAGGCAGCCCAGGCCGAAGCATCGAGGTCCAGCAAGAGGCTGAGACCTGGCCGGAGCGCGAAGGGAAAAATCAGGAGACCCATCATATTGACTACGAACTGCTTGGGACTGATCGGACGCATCAGCCCCGTTCCGGCCGCCTCGCGAAGCTGCCGGCCGATCACGTCCAGCGGAGGCCCGCCACGCTTGGCCATCAACGCGGCCATGCGCTGGGGCTCGGCGTGCATCTCAGAGATCATGTATCCGGCGACGTAGGGGTGGGCCAGATGGAAGCTGATCTGCTCCCGAACGATGTCGTGCACCTTCTGTTCGATGCTTCGATCGGGGTTGGCGAGAATACCGAAAATGAGCGGCGTGAGCGTTCCCAGTGCCCGTTCGAAGATGGCGTCCGCCAATGCCGCCTTGGTGCCGAAGTAGTAGTGCACCAACGCCTTGTTGACACCGGCCTCATCGGCGATCTCCTGTGTCCGGCTGGCGGCGGTCCCCCGCCGGAGAAAGACCACGTGGGCGGCATCGAGAATGCGCTCCCGGGTCGCCCGCTCGTCTGGGTCGTCTATCGGGGTTATTGACCTTTTGGTTGAACTGTATGGTTTAACCATACGGTTAAGGTGCGACGCGGCACTGCGCCTGTCAAGAGCGGTCTGGCTCAGCCTAATGGAGAAAGCGTGAGACCCACTCGAGCGCGCGTTCCGGGTACACGCCAGTGCGTTGCTCCCGCGCGAGTGGGTGGTCTAGGGACGTTGCCAGCCGGAATTGAGGAGCCTGGCTCGGCCCGATCAACTGGATGGTTCCGGGCAACTGGAGGGTGGAAGGGTAATTGGGCAAAGCATTGGCCAGCCGGGCGGCAATGGGCGGCTCCTGCTCCTGAGCCGGGTCATCCCACAGCTCCATCACCCGCTCGTAGTCGGGCCGGTCGACCTCGACCCACACTCCCCAGTGGAGTTGCCGGCCTTCACCCAGGACCTGCACTGGCAGTGTCGCCCGGAGAAAGTACTGCTCCTGATGAGCGTTCTCGCCGCGGAGCCGGCACCAGTCGTCGCCACATCGGGTACGATGATCGCGTAGCTGAGAAGGGACCTGCAGATATGCATCGGGCCGGGCATATCTCGGCTCAATGGAAAAGAGATCATGCTCCTGACCGCACTGCGAGCACCGGACCATCACCTGGGGATTCAGCTCTCCGGAGCGGGCCTGCCGGGTGGAATGCGCTTGGCAGCCCGTCCAGCGACATAGCCATGGATCGCCTTGATCTGCTCCGGCGTGAGCACTCCTTTGAAGGATGGCATTCCCCGTTCTGCCAGTCCCGCTGTCACTACCGCATTGAAGCGTTCGAGCGTATTGACCCGTCCACCCGGTGCCACTGAGACCAGAAGATTGGCCGCCACGGGGTTGGGCAGCACATCCTGCCCGTGGCAGCGGGCGCAGTGGACGCTGTATTGCCGCCAGCCGTCGTACTCGACCCGTGTGACCTTGGGCGCCTTCTCGCGATCTTGCCCACTGGCGGTCTGCCACAACACCGCCAGCAGCCCGAGCACTGCGCAGAAGAGTCGTTTGCTCCGCATTCAACCCCCCGCTTGGACTGCGGGTCTCCCCGGGTGAATCTTCCCGTCGCTCCGCCCCTTCACGTACGCGTAGATCGAATTGATCTTGTCCATGCCGAGCCCCAGCGAGCACCACGCTGGCATCCCCTTGGCCGGTCGCCCGGCACACACGGTCTGTACGAAGAGCTCTTTGGTATTGATGGGTCCCTCGGGCCTGAGTGAAACGATGAGGTGAGGAGCGATCGTGGTACCCTGCACGTCCTCGCCATGGCAGCGAGCGCAGTTCAGGTTGAACTGCTTCCATCCATCATAGACCACTTGTGATACTGTATCGAGTGGCGCCTGATGATAGGCGTCCCGGAGAGGAGCGCCGGCTCCCTGCGGCGCGGCAGCCACTTGTGAGTCGGGCTTGGGAGCAGCGGCGGCGCTGTTGGTGGTGTCCTTGGCCGAAGTTGTGTCTGACGAAGGCTGTCGTGCCGAAGCCGACGGTTTGCGAGGTTTGGGCGCGGCCGGCTTCTGGGCCTGTGCTGGTCGGGCGCTGGGCGGCTGGGGAGCAGGAGTTGTGTCTCGGGTCCCAGCCGTAGCGGACTCGGGGACCGCAACAGGTGCCGTATCTCCGGTCCGAGCCGAGGTCGTGTCCAGGCCGGCTCGGGTGGTGGTGTCAACCGCGCCGGTGCCGGACGCACGCTCCCGGCCACACCCGATCACGATCGGCATCACGAGAACAACGGCGACGGCAGCACGAATGCTCCTCATGTGACTCAGTCCTTTCGTGGTATGGGGGCTCTGCGGGCCCCGCGTCCTTTCCGCAAAGATCATCTCTTCGGGGGCATCACTAGGTGATGCGCATCACCAGTGACTCTCCCCGTCGGACGTCTTATTTTCCCCCGCATGACGAATTCTTCTCCCCCGCGAACGGTTACCCTCGGTCTGGTGCAGATGCGGTGCACCCCGGACCCCGAGCACAACATGCACCATGCGATCGAGGGCGTCCGGGATGCGGCCGCGCGCGGGGCTCAGATCGTGTGCCTCCAGGAGCTTTTCCGCAGCCAGTACTTCTGCCAGACCGAAGATCATCGCTGCTTCGAGCTGGCCGAAGCCGTGCCCGGCCCATCAACCGAAACCCTCGGCAGAGTGGCGAAAGAGCTGGAAGTGGTGATTGTGGCGTCACTCTTCGAGAAGCGGGCCGAGGGTCTATACCATAACACCGCCGCAATTCTTGACGCCGATGGTCGCTATCTCGGCAAGTACCGGAAGATGCACATTCCGGATGACCCTCAATACTACGAGAAGTTCTACTTCACCCCCGGTGACCTGGGGTTCCATTCCTGGGACACACGGTTCGGACGCATCGGCGTCCTGGTTTGCTGGGACCAGTGGTATCCCGAGGCCGCCCGGTTGACGGCGATGAGCGGGGCACAGATCCTCTTCTATCCCACCGCCATCGGTTGGCTGCCGGGAGAGAAGGCTGAGCACGGTGCCCAGCAGCAGGCGGCATGGGAGACGATACAGCGGAGCCACGCCATCGCCAACGGCGTATACGTCTGTGCCGTGAACCGGGTGGGGCACGAGGGAGACCCGCAGGCTGGTCTCGAGTTCTGGGGCGGGAGCTTCGTGTCCGACCCTGGCGGCCGTCTTCTGGTGAAGGGCGGGAGTAGTGAGGAGGTCCTGATCGCCCAGTGTGACTTGGCCAAGGTGGACGCGAGCCGCACGCATTGGCCCTTCCTCCGTGATCGGCGCATCGACGCCTACGGTGATCTCACCAAGCGATATCTCGACTGACAACGCCCACGTGACCGCCGCCCCCGCCACGATGGGCTATCGGATGCCGGCGGAATGGGAGCCCCACCGCGGCACCTGGCTGAGCTGGCCCCACAAGGAGGCGTCGTGGCCGGGGAAGTTCGGGCCGGTTCTACCTATCTTCGCGACCATGGTGCAGCTCCTGGCCGATCGAGAAGAGGTCCACATCAATGTGGCCGGCCCCGGCATGGAGCAAGAGGTACGCAAGCTCCTGGCCGACGCCGGCGCCGACGCAGGCAACGTGTTCTTTCATCACCACCCCACGAACGACGCCTGGGCCCGGGACCACGGGCCCATGTTCGTACAGCGGAATGGTGATCAGCCAACCCAGGCGATAATCGACTGGAAGTTCAACGCCTGGGGTGGGAAATACCCGCCGTACGATCTGGACGATGTGATCCCCACCCGGATCGCCGAGGAGCTCGGGTTGCCGGTGTTCCAACCTGACGTCGTGATGGAGGGAGGGTCGATCGATGTCAACGGCCGGGGCACCCTGCTCACCACCGAGGCGTGCCTGTTGAATCCCAACCGTAACCCGACACTCGATCGTTCGGAGATCGAGCGTTACCTACGCGAGTACCTCGGCATCTCGCACATACTGTGGCTGGGTGAGGGTATCGTGGGGGATGACACCGATGGGCACGTCGACGATCTGACTCGCTTCGTCGATCCCACCACTGTGGTTACGGTGCTGGAGGAGAACCCGGATGACGAAAACTACGAGCCGCTTCAGAAGAATCTGGAGCGGCTCCAGCGAATGACCGACCAGGATGGGAAGCGGTTACGGGTGGTGCCCCTTCCCATGCCACGCCCGCTCTGGCACGAGGGGCAACGGCTTCCGGCCAGCTACGCCAACTTTTACATCGCCAACGATCTCATCCTCTTGCCTACCTATGATCCCGCCCGCGACGGTGAGGCACAATCGACTCTCGCGTCACTGTTTCCGTCACGCGAGGTGATCGGCATCGACTGCACCGACCTGGTGTGGGGACTGGGAGCGTTCCACTGTGTCACCCAGCAATGGCCGGCTTTACCAAAAGGGTGAGCAGTTAGCAGTCCCGCGCTTCACGACTTCTGCCAGGTTCCCACCAGCGCCGCCCGCCGCCCGCCGCAGTTGTCGGCCCCCAAGCCGGCAATGTGCAGCTGATCTTCGTTTCGGCTCACCACGTAGCGAGCCTCTATCGTTTGGCAGGCGCTGGCTGCAGTATCGGCTTTGAAGACGAGGGTATCCCCCTTGACCTGGGCTCTGCCTTTCATGTCGACCGAGTCGGGCCAGCGCGGCGACGGCAACATCAGCTCAATACCGCCATTGGAGGCCAGTCTCATGTGAACCTCCCCCTCGCCGTAGAGATCCCGTTTCCAGGTCCCCGCATATCTCGCGGCATCGCCACCGCAGCCTGCTACAAGGAGCAACCCTAGCGCTGCCAGAGTGAAATGGCGGCCGTCCTTCGTATGATCGATCGCTATCATCCACCCTCCACGTAAGCGGTCCGGCGTCTAGCTCCGAGGTTGTGTCTCGGCAGTGGGAATCGGCAATGTCGGAAAGATCACATCCGGAGGGGGCCCGGCTCGGTCGATCGACTGCAAGGCACTGGTCAACCCGTAATGCCGATAATCGATCCAGCTGTGCCCGCCCTCATACATCAACGAATAGCGTTTGTTGTAGAGCAGCTCGGCCAAGAGCGAAGGCTGATCGACCGTGCCGGCATACAGGGGGAGTCCTCCCGAGTTCTGCCGGATGAAGTTGATGTCGTTGAGGGCTCCGGTGAGATCTCCCGATCCCAGCTCAGCCTCTGCCCGCAATAGGATCAGTTCCTCGTTCTTCATCAGGGGAATGGGACTGCTCGGACTCGGGTACCGATTCCACCCCAGGTCCGACGAGAACGTCTGAGGCGGGGTTGTGTTGGTTGTTCCGCCCGATGTTGCGGTGGGGCGCTTGATCAGCTTGGTGAGGAAGCGCCGGTCCCTTTCCCCACCCACCTGCAACTGCGCCTGAGTCTCCAGGGTGGGATGCCCCAGGTTCTCACTGGTGAGAGGGCTTACCGCTAGCGGATTGGGGACATCGCCGGGGCCGGTCCCGAAGTCCATGTAGACGCCCCGATCGAGCGGAGCGGCCGGGTCGAGAAAGGACTGTGTGAGATACGTCAGCGCACCGGTGAAATCGTTCCGGTACACCGCGACCCGCGCCCGCAACCCGCGGTTGAACTTGAGAAACGTGGCGGTGCTGTCGAAGCCGGCGAAGCCCGGAGGCAACGCAAAGGGGAAGGCGGGGGCTCCCTGCAGCTCCGTTGCGGCGTTGTCGAGCAACCCGATCACGTGATTCCAGGCTTCCGCATTGGTGACCGCCGGCGCCGGTGGAGCGCTGGCGTCTCGTCCAACATCGATTGGAATCTGATCCTCGGTGTGAGAGCTGAGGATGATAATGAAGTTGTAAGCTTGGAGCGTCTTCGCGAAACCGCTCACCGCATTCTGCTGCTCCGGGCTGAGTGAGCTAGCTGTTGGAATGACCGCGAGGAGATCGTTGGCGCTCCGGATGGCAGCGTACGGCTCCAGCCAATGATCGCCCCCGTAGGCCCGACTGCCGGGATCCAATGGTCCCTGCATCATCTCGGTGACAAAACGGGGGTCTGCGGGATCGATCCGGAACGCCTCGCGCCCGAAGATCGCGGCATCAAGCGCCCAATCAGCCAGATCCACGCGGGTGGCCATCAGAATACCCCGGGCAGCGGCCCCGACCTGTGCCGCCGAAGGGTTATCTCCGATGACACTGGGACTGTTGGGGTTTGCTATGTCGTAGTTACAGGCGCCCACGGCCATGATCGCCAGGGCGAGCGCTATCCGTCTCGGCAGTGTAGGCGTCATGGTCAGAACCCCAGATCAACTGAGAAGAAGAAGCTGCGACTCGGCGGAAACGGCGCCACATCGATGTTCCGATAGATCGGCTGGTTGGAAAAGTTGCTCACCTCAGGATCCAGGCCCCGGTAGGGGGTGATCCGGAACAGGTTTCGGCCAGTGAGCGAGAGACGAGCGTACCGGACTCCTCCCCCGAAGAGGCTGGAGGTCAAGTGATCCGGCAGATTATAACTGAGGTTTACCTCCCGCAGCTTGAGATAACTTCCATTCTGCACGTACGGCTGGGTGATTCCTGAGTTCCATTCGTTGATCCGCTTGAAACCAAGGCTGTCGCCGGTCACGAAATCCTTGCTGATTTGATTGATATCGTAGAGGAACTCGGTAAGGTTGATCAGATCACCCCCGAACTTCCAATCGAACAGGAAACCCAGCGTGAACCGGTGGAAGTCGATGTCGTTGGAGAACGACATCTGGAAATCGGGGTTGGCGTCGCCCACCTTGCCTTCGCTGCCGAAGATCTGAGTGGGCGAGCTGTCCTTTTCGATCTGGAAAGTTCCCAGGGACAGGGCAAAGCCGCCAACCTGGAACGGTGGGACGTTCAGCTCGGTGATCTTGGCCCGGTTGGCGAAGAAGGTGGTGCGGAAAAGCCAGTTTACGTCCCGACTTTGGACCGGTTGCAAGGTAAGTGATGCTTCGATCCCGCGATTCCGCAGCTTTCCCCCATTCCCGAAGATGCGAAGCTCCTGCCCTACGGAGGGGGCAATGGCTTGCTGCAGAATCAGATCCTTTATGTTCCGTTGGTAGAGTGTCAGCGATAGCTCAGCCCGCCCGTTTGGCAATGTCGCGTCAAACCCGCCCTCGAACTCCTCCTGCCGTTCGGGTTTGATCGCCGGGTCGCCAGCTCGGTTGTTGATGTAGGTCCCAAAGAGTCCGCCGATGGTGCCCGTCGTATCGGTGACGTACTTAGAGCCGAAGAGCGCCCGGTTCCCAGTCTGACCATAGGCACCCCGCAGCTTGATCTCGTCCAGTCCTCCGAATGGGTGGAGGAAACGGTAGGATGCCGCGAGTTTGGGATAAAAGAAGAACTTCTTGGTATTCCCGTTGGAGCTACTCCGATCAGCCCGCAATCCGGCAGTCAGGAGCAGGCGCCGTTTGTCGAGTAGAATCTCTTCTTGGCCGAATATTCCCAGGTCCCGCACTGGCTCTATTCTGGATGTGACCGTCTGGCTAGTGGTTTGCTGGGGACTCTCCTGGCCGGCAAGCAAGGTGCGCGCGAGAACTTGAGTCGCGTACAGGCGACGCTCTTCATATTGAACGCCGGCCGAGGTGGTGAACTGGGTTCCGTCTTCCGTGCCAGACGAATTAAAGGTGTGATTGAGGTTGAGCGCCGCATTCAAGTTCCGGTTTGACGACTTGCCCACCACCACGGTTCCGGGCTGGCCATCGGCGTTCTCGAACTGCAGCTCCGGTGGAGAGACCAGGTTGTTATCCTGCTGGAAATAGTCGACACCACCAATGCCGGTGAATTGGAGGCTGCTCCGCGCCGTGCGAATCGCGGACCACTTGAGCGTGCTGGTCCCGAGAATCCGCCACACGTCTTCCTCATTCTTGAGGAAGGTGAAGGTCTGTAATGGATTACTGGCGCCGAAAGTGTTGACCGGGAAGTCCGCCGGGATGAGATCGTCGTGAATACCGCCGGCAGGGAGAAGATTGATGAAGCTCGGCGTTGCCGAAAGAATCATGAATGGACTGGTCGACGAGTTGTCGTTGTTGGATAGCCCTCGACGGGACAGGCTGTGGGTTCCACCCACGTTTACCGAGATCTGGAACCCGCCACCGAGCTCCTGATCGATATTGCTGCGGATCGCCTGTTTCTTATAACCCGTATGGATCCCGATCCCTTCATCGTTCATCACCAAACCCGAGATGTAGTATTTGGTGTTCTCCGTCCCACCGCTGACACTCGCGTTGGTCTCGTAGGACAGCGCCTTTCGCCCGAACAGCTCATCCTCGTAGTTGAATGCCTGCCCGCCTCCCGATTGAAACGCCGCCGTAACCTTCGCCGTGTCGCTAAAGACAGATAGCGCCTCCGCCAGGCTGCCGAAGCTGCGCGATCCCAGGGTGGCTGCCCTGGAAAAGACACCCAACTTCTGAGAGATATTGAACTGCGGCTTTCCTAGTTGACCCCGTTTGGTGGTGATGACCACCACGCCATTAGTCGCTTTGGATCCGTAGATCGCTGCCGCCGAGCCACCCTTCAGCACCTCGATTCGCTCGATGTCCTCGGGGTTGAGGTCGGCAATCCGGTTGACCGGGTTGTCCTGATTGTTGGGGTTGCCCTGGCACTGGGCGCAACTCACGGCATTCTGGCCGTTGGGGATCGCCACGTTACTGATCACGATGCCGTCCACAACAAAGAGTGGGTCAGAGCTGGCGTTGAGGGTGGACACACCGCGAAGGTTGAGCTGGTAGCCGCCGCCGGGAGCTCCCGTGTTGGCCTGGATGTTGGCCCCCGGGATCTTGCCTTGCAGCGCGCTCTCGATGGTAGGCGCGGGTGCGCGGGTCAACTCACTGCCGGAAATAGTGGCGACGGCGTTGGGGAGGTTCTGCCGCTCGACGCCTGTCGCTTGACCGGTAATGACAATTTCTTCCAGCTTGAAGACGTCCGGCTCCAGGGCCACATCGGCCGTATTCTGTGAAGCCGGCACCGTGAGCTGTTGCCGCTTGTAGCCGATCGCCCGCACCGTCAGGCTTACATCCCCCGCCGGCGCATTGAGGACGTAGTTCCCTCGATTGTTGGTCCCGGCCACGATGCTCGTACCGTTGACCGCGATGGAGGCCTCGGGCAATCCTTCCTGGTTGGTGGAGTTGGTGATTCGGCCGGTGATCTGCCGCACCTGGGCCGAAACAACGGGAACGCTCAGGAGGCAGAGCGAAAGCAGCATGCCCCACACGCG
>DASSED010000054.1:0-27618 GCA_035695405.1 Gemmatimonadales bacterium | reverse complement strand
ATGGCTGATCGATCAGTGGTATGGTGGAACGGAGGGACGTCGGGAGCATCATTCAGCCAAGCAGGACACCGCCAGACCGGCCATCCGCGGCTCCGTGGTTCGCGAGTTCACCAGCCGGCAGAAGCTGGTTCCCGGATCCAGCCGAGCGCTCGGCTGGGACACTCCGACTGAGCAAAGCAGTGCCGGCCACCTTCTCTCGGACCAGAGCTTCGGCCACACCGGTTTTACCGGCACCTCACTCTGGATCGACCCCGAGCGTCGGCTCGCCATTGTGCTGCTCAGCAACCGGGTGAATCCCACCCGGAACAATCCGCGCTGGGCCCCGGTGCGGTCCGCCGTTGCCGATCTGGTCATCACCACCCTTTTCAAGGACGCCCGATGAGACTCGCTGCCTCTGATTGGATCATCATCGCGCTCTACTTCGTGGCGTCAGCCGGGATCGCCCTGGTCTTTACCCGAAAGGCCAGTGAGTCCCTGGAGGAATACTTCGTATCAGGTCGGCAACTCCCCTGGTGGCTGGCCGGCACGTCCATGGTGGCTACCACCTTTGCCGCAGACACCCCTCTCGTCGTGGCGGGGCTCGTGGCCCGCTACGGCGTGGCGGGAAATTGGCTTTGGTGGAACGGAGCGCTCACGGGAATCCTCACGGTTTTCTTCTTTGCGCGGCTTTGGCGGCGGGCCGGTGTAATGACCGATCTCGAGTTCGCCGAGCTGCGCTACGGTGGAAAGCCAGCGGCCGTCCTGCGGGGTTTCCGAGCGCTCTACCTCGCGATACCGATCAACCTGATCATCATGGGATGGGTCACCCTGGCCATGGTGACCGTTCTGCGGATCTCACTCAACATCGAGCCCTGGACTGCCGCGCTGCTGCTGTTCGCGGTGACCGCGGTCTATACCATCTTCTCGGGTCTGTGGGGCGTCGTGGTCACGGACACGTTCCAGTTCGTGGTGAAGATGGTTGGCGTGATCGTGCTGGCGATCTTCGCCGTGGACTCGGTGGGGGGACTCGATGCCATGGTCCAGAAGGCGTCCGCCCACTTCGGATCGTACGAGGCGGCGTTCAGCGTTCTGCCGCCGACCGACAAGGCGTGGCTTCCCCTGTCGACGCTGATCGTCTTTCTGAGCGTGCAGTGGTGGGCCGCCTGGTATCCCGGCGCCGAGCCAGGCGGTGGTGGGTACGTGGCGCAGCGGATTCTTGCCGCCAAGGACGAGCGTCACGGCCTGCTCGCCACTCTCTGGTTTCAGATCGCCAATTACGCCATCCGGCCGTGGCCCTGGATTCTGGCCGGGTTCGTGGCCGTGCTCCGGTACCCCAACCTCGCCAAGCCCGAGGAGGGCTACGTGCGGGTGATGGTGGATGTCCTTCCGTCACCGATCAAAGGTCTTTTACTGGCGACCTTCGCGGCCGCCTACATGAGCACGATCGGCACCCATCTCAATTGGGGAGCATCCTACCTGGTGAACGACGTGTACCTTCGCTTCATCCGGCCCGATGCCAGCCGCAGAGCTCAAGTGATCGCCTCACGGTTCGCGACCGTCACGCTGATGCTGTTGTCGCTGGTCGTTATGGCCTATCTCGAGAGCGTAGAGCAGGGTTGGAAGCTGTTGATCGGCCTGGGCGCGGGGACGGGCGCAGTGTTCATCCTGCGGTGGTATTGGTGGCGGATCAATGCGTGGTCCGAGATCAGCGCCATGGTCGCGTCCTTCGTCACTTCGGTCATCCTGCATGTTGTCGGGGTCAACGCCACCGACACGTCGAGTCGCGATTATGCGCTCGCAATGCTGATCACGGTGGGGGCCACCACCGCGGTTTGGTTGAGCGTCACTTTTCTCACCTCGCCGGAACCCGATGCCGTGCTCGATCGTTTTTATCGGCGAGTGCGCCCCGGAGGACCCGGCTGGCGGAGGGTGTCGGAGCGCTTGGGTTTTGGGGAGGATCGCATTCCCGGCGGAGCGCTGTCATTCGTGAACTGGATCGCCGGCGTGGTCGCCGTATTTACGGCCCTGTTTGGCGTAGGAGCCTTTCTCACCGGAACCAGGCTTCAGGGCTTCCTGTACAGTGGGGCAGCGATTGCGGCTTTCGCGTTGATTCACCGTAACTTGCGTGCCGACGAGCAGTTGGTGGCCAGCGTTGACACCAGCCGCAGCGTTGACTTAGGTTTCTCACAGTCGAATTGATTATTCCTGATGGCTTTTCTCCGCGTAAGCGGCAATTCTGCAAGGAGTTAGCATGAGCGGTGTCGAGCAGCAGGCTGCCAGCACCGGTTTTTCAGTGGTCCTCACCGGCCGAGCGGCGGAAGAGGTCCAGAAGTTCATCGTCCAGGAGCAGGTGCCGGCCGAGACAGCAGGTCTCCGGGTAAGCGTTCTGCCCGGGGGATGTTCCGGGTTCAAGTACAGCCTGAACATCGAGGAGCGGCCGCTGGACGACGATATCGTCTCCGAGGTCAACGGAGTTCGCCTTTTCGTCGATGGTTTCAGCGCCCAGTACCTGACCGGCGTGACCATCGACTATGTGAGCTCGATGCAGGGATCCGGCTTCACCTTCAACAACCCCAACGCCACCGGCGGGTGCGGGTGCGGTAGTAGCTTTACAGCTTGAAAGGGTGAACGGTAAACGGGCGGCTAGAGAAGATCCCATTCTCTGGCCGCTTTTGCATGTGCGTTGGATTCGTTATTCCTGGTCACTGTTCACCGCTAATCACTCAGCGTGTTTCCCCCGTTCACTTTTCACCGTTGACCGTTGACACTCTTGAGATCCGCCGACCTCGTCGTCGTCGTTCTCTATTTCGCTTTTACATTGGGTGTCGGCCTCTGGGTTGCCCGGCATCAACGGAGCGCGTCCGATTACTTCCTGGGCGCGCGAAATCTTCCGGCCTGGGCCATTCTGCTCTCCATCGTCGCCACCGAGACCTCGGCCCTCACGGTCATCTCGGTTCCGGGCATCGGAGCCCGGAGTGATCTCACTTTTCTCCAACTCACATTCGGCTATCTGGTCGGTCGTATCGGTGTCGCCGTGTGGCTCCTGCCGGGCTACTTCCGAGGCGACCAGGAAACGGCGTATGCCAGACTCGAGTCGCGCTTCGGGGTGGGCACGAGACGGCTCACCTCCAGCGTGTTTCTCGTCACCCGTTTTCTGGGCGATGCGGTCCGAGTCTTTGCCAGCGCCATCCCGCTCGCGCTGGTGACAGGCTGGAGCGTGCCGACGTCAATTGTGGCGATGGGCATCGTCACGATGATCTACACCTGGTTTGGAGGATTCAAAGCCGTCGTGTGGACCGACGTTCTGCAACTTTCGGTGTACTTGGCAGGTGGAATCGGAGCCTTGCTGGTCGCCTGGAAGATCGCTGGAGGCGCCGACACCGCCCTGCAGTTGGCACGCGAGGCGGGAAAACTGAAAGTGATTGATGCCCACGTCGATTTCAGCCGGACCTACACGCTTTTGGGTGGTCTGGTCGGGGGAGCTCTTTTGTCAGCGGCGTCTCATGGGACTGATCACTTGATCGTGCAACGGTTGCTCGCAACTCGATCGCTGCGAGATGCCAGAATGGCCCTCGTCGGCTCGGGTGTTATGGTAATCTTTCAATTCGCGCTGTTCCTGCTGGTGGGCTCCGCCATCTGGGCCGCCGGATTCGCCCCCGAGAAGGTTCCCGGCGACGAGCTCTTTCCCGCGTTCGTCTTGCATCATCTTCCCGCGGGTCTGGCCGGACTCGTGGTCGCCGGCATCCTGGCGGCTGCCATGGGAACCCACAGCTCCGCCATCAACTCGCTTGCCTCGTCGGCCACTCACGACCTGTACGCGTCCTGGAGCGGTGAACGCGATCCCGTGCGTCTCCTCCGAATCGGCCGCCTCTTGTCCGCGGTGTGGGCCTTGGCGCTGGTATTGGGAGCCCTGTTCTTTCACGTTGCTGCGAGCGGCAAGGATACCCCCGTCGTCGTGCTCGCCCTGTCGATTGCCTCGGTGACGTACGGTCCGTTGCTCGGCACCTATATCCTGGCTGGTCGTTGGCAACGCGCCACGGGACGTGATGTGGTGGGCGCCGTGGCATTCACTGTATGTGTCATGCTCATCGTTGTGTTCGGCCAAAGACTTTCCCTCTACCCGGCCCTGGCATGGCTCGCCCCAGCCGGACGACTGGCATGGCCCTGGTACGTTCCGCTGGGGACGCTGCTCGCCGTCGGTAGCGGCATCTCGCTGAGCTATCTTCCGCACGGACAGAAATGAGCACTGGATCGAGGCGGCAATAAGCATGTCGAAGATCTTGGTTGGTGCGGACGTGGGTGGGAGCAAGACCGCAGTGGCGGTATCTCGCGACGGCCAAATCATTGGGCGCGCCGAGGGTCCCGGAGCCGCAGTCCGGCCCGGCCGGGCTCTGGTTTCAGCCAGCACCATAGCCGATGTGGTGCGACAAGCCCTCGCAGGTGCCGGATTGTTGCTGGGCGATGTCCTGGTAGTGGGCGCCGCGGGGGCCGGCCGCGAGCCCGAGCGGGATGAGCTTCGCAAGGCGCTCCGAGGGGAGAATGTCGCCAGCAGTATCATCGTCACCACCGACATCGAGATTGCGCTGGCCGCGGCATTCGCTGAAGGACCCGGGATCGTGGTGAGCGCGGGCACGGGAAGCGTTGCGGTTGGCCGGGATCGAGCCGGCCAACGGCATCGGATCGGGGGCTATGGCTGGCAGATGGGAGACGAGGGGAGCGGCTACGCCATCGGCCGAGCCTCACTCGGCGCGGTGAGCCGCGCGGTGGATGGACGAAGTCCCCAGACGGCATTGAGTGCGCGGCTCCTCAAGGCCACCCGGAGTGAGAGTTACGATGACCTGGTCCGCTGGGCTGCAGGAGCCTCTCCGGCGGAAGTCGCAGCCCTCGCGCCGCATGTGCTCGCAGTGGCGGCCGCCGGCGATCCTCTGGCACAGGGGATAGCGGATTACGCCGCGCGCGAGCTTTCCCAGCTGGCTATCTGCCTGGTGCCCAAGATGGACATCGCTCCCCCGGTTCCGGTCGCTGTGACCGGCGGTCTACTCGGGGCCGACCAGCCGCTGCGCAAAACGCTCCTGGCAAAGCTGTCCGAAGAAAGCGTGTTTCAGCCCACGAACACTCCAGTCGACGCGGTTGCCGGCGCCCTACGCCTGGCGGCGGCGGACTGACATCAGGACCTTGCGCGCTCGCTCCTTCGTCCCAGCCGGCTGTGCTTTAATCCGTAGAGGAAATAGATCAGGAGTCCCAGAGCCAGCCAGATCCCGAACCGGATCCAGGTGAGCCGGGGGAGCTGAAACATGAGATAGAGGCAGGTGACGATGGATATGATCGGAGTCCACGGCACCAACGGGGCACGGAACGGCCGCACGCGGCTCGGCTCCAGCCGTCGCAGCACGATCACTCCCGCCGAGACGAGCACGAACGCGAAGAGTGTGCCGATGTTAGTCAGATTAACGACCTCCGCGATGTTGGCGAAAGCCGCGAAGGTGGCCACGAACACTCCCGTGATGATGGTGCCGATATACGGCGTCTTGAAACGCGGATGCACCCGGGCCAGAAAAGGGGGAAGCAGGCCGTCCCGAGCCATGGACATGAAGATTCTCGGCTGCCCCAGTTGGAATACCAGAAGCACGCTGCTCATGGCGATGACGGCGCCCAGTGACACGATAAAGCGCGAGATATTGATGAGCGCCGGCGATCCGTCGGCCAGGGCCAGAGCCGTGATCATCGGCTCGGGGGTTCCCAGCTTGTTCCAGGGCGCGATGCCGGTCATCACCAACGCCAGCACGATATACAGGACGGTACACACCACCAGGCTCATGATGATTCCGAACGGCATGTCGCGCCCGGGATCCTTGGCCTCTTCAGCGGCCGTCGAGGTGGCATCGAAGCCGATATAGCTGAAGAAAATGATTGCGGCACCGGCGCTGATGCCGGCCCAGCCGTTGGGCGCGAACCCACCGAGTGCGGGAGCGTTCCACAGGTGCGGCTTGAGCAGCGTCAGGCCCACGGCGCAGAAGAACAAGATGATGCCGATCTTGAGCAGCACCATCGCGTTGTTGGAGTTGGCCGACTCCCGAATGCCAATTACCAGGATCACCGTGATGACCACGACGATGAGGAACGCCGGCAGATTGGCGATGACGGGTAATCCGAGAAAACGGGGCGCGGTGGAAACGGCTGAGGCGAGGTACTGGGTGGGTGCATCGGTGGCTCCCGCAGCGACCGCCTCGACGGCCAAGTGCGCCGATCGGTAGTCCGTAGCCAGCCAGGCCGGCATGGAGATGCCGAAGTGGGTGAGGAGCTCCTGAAAGTAGCCGGCCCATCCTATCGCCACCCCGATATTGCCCACCGCATACTCGATGATCAGGTCCCATCCGATGATCCACGCGACGAGCTCTCCCAGCGATGCGTACGCATAGGTGTACGCCGATCCGGAGATGGGCACCATCGCGGCAAATTCGGCGTAGCAGAGCGCGGCAAAACCACAGGTCAACGCGGTGACGAGAAAGGAGAGCACGATCGCCGGGCCGGCACCGGGACGAGATGGATCGCCCACAATCGCCGTGCCGGTGGTGGCAAAGATACCGGCGCCGATCGTCGCCCCTACACCCAGGGCCGTGAGATGCCACTTGTTGAGTGAGCGCCGGAGACCGCCGCGCTCCAGGATGTCGTTCTCGCAATCCTGGATCGACTTCCGGAGAAAAAGCCGGCTCATAAGTCCTCGTTGGGGGTAGACTCTCCCGTCGCTCGTGCGCTGCGAGCGCCGAGAGGGTGATCGGTCGTCACAGCTCGTTACGAGCTGCTCTTGCCCGGAAGGGTAAAGGAGATCTTGGTGGTGCCCGCCACGCTGCTGCCATCAGGTGCCCGGGCGGGGGTGAAACGGAAAGCTCGCATGACCTCGTCGAATTTCTTGGCGTAGTCACGATCTTTGATTTCCGGAACTACCTGGTAGTGCTCCACCCGCCCATCCATGCCAACCCAGAAGGTGACGCTGAGCGATACACCCCGCAGCTCTTTGGGGGGATTGTCGAACGGGAAGGCCATGTCGCGTGGCTCTGGAGGCCGCCCTCCCCCACCCGTCCCTCGGCCGTTTCCCGAATCGGTTCCGATTCCCCGACCCAGGCCCGGCCCATTCCCGTTTCCAGCTCCGCCGATCTCACCCAACCCTTGGCCCGGGCGGCCGGCTGATCCCACCGCAGGGGCCGCGGACGCCTGGACCATATCAACCGCTTGGGTCACGGGTGTGACCGCGGGTGTGGGCTCGGCTGCTGCAACAACCGCCTTCGGCTGGCGCACCGGCGGTGGAGGAACCACTGCCGCCGCAGGTTCGGGGAGCGAAGGCAGCGTAATATACGCCACCCGGCTACCCCCGCCACCGCCCGATACACTGGATCCTCCACCGCGGTGTGAGGCAGCGAGCGACGGCGTGCGGCTCCAGAGTCGCTCGCCGTGCGCCACCAGAATGGTAAGAGCCAGCCCGTGAAGCACGGCGGAGGAGGCCAGCGCGGCGTAGCGACGGCGGGAGGTCGGGAGTTGGAAGGTCGGAGTGGCGGCGGAGCGCGTGGTTTCCTCGCAGGAAAGGACGTCCTTCCGGTCTTCCGGATAAACCTAACTCAAGGGACGCGCCCGCCGGTCCCGAACGCACGCGCGGGGACCCAAAAGGATCCCCGCGCCTGAGACCGACGGGTACCGTTATCTCACTGCGCCTTCTTATCGGCCTCCCGAGGGGTGAAGCCAATGATCTGCACCCCGGCACCCCGGGCCACGTCCATCGCTTCAATCACATCCTGGTAGATCCGGTTGGGACCGGCTTTGATGAACAGCAGCTTGGCCGGACGCGCGTCGTAAATGGCGTGCATCTGGGTGTCCAGCTGATCCTTGGGAACCGGCTGCCCGTTGATGGCATAGCCACCATCGTCGAACAATTCCAGCACAATCTGACTGGGTGGCGTGCGGTTGGTCACAGGTGTGTCGGGGGGCGGCACCTGGACATCGAGCGCCATCCGCGACAGCGGCTGGGTGATCATGAAAATGATCAGCAGCACCAGCAGCACGTCGATCATCGGTGTGACATTGATGTCCGACTGCACGGTTCCAGACGTAGTTCCAGTGCCCATGGCCATGTTACTTCTTCTCCTTCTTCTTCTCGTCGTCCCCGAACACGACCGACTTGTTCGGCTCGGTGATGGCCGCCATGACTCGGACGCCGGCCCGCCGGGCCGTCTCCACCGCTTCCTGCACCTTGGCGTACTTCAGCTGGTTATCCGCCTTGAAGTACAGGATCTTGTCCTCCGTGCGGCTGGCAAAGCGCGACCGAAGCTGGTCTTCCAGGGTTCCGTTGGGGAGCGGCCGACCATCCAGGAAGTAACGTCCCGCCTGATCGATGCCGAGCACCACCTCGTTCTCCCCTTCTGGCCGGGGATCGAGATTCTTCCCCTTGGGTAGAGTAGCCTTGAACCCGGCGGCGATCAGCGGCGTCACGATCATGAAGATGATCAGCAGCACCAGCATGACATCGATCATCGGCGTCACGTTGATGTCCGATTTAACTGAGGTGGTGCCGCCACTACCCGTGGATATGGCCACTGCCGGTCACCGCCTTCTGGGCCTGGAATTCCTTGGTGAAGATCGAACGCCCGAACTCGCTCCCCACGCTCTTGATGAGATAATCGATCAGTTCCTTGGAGCCGTAGGTCATCTCGACGGTCAGATTCTCGATCTTGGTGGTGAAGTAGTTGTACGCCCACACCGCCGGAATCGCGACCATGAGACCGAAGGCCGTGGTGATCAGGGCTTCGGCGATACCGGCCGAGATGCCGGCCAACCCGCCGGAGGCGCCCTGCTGGGCCATACCCACGAACGCGTTCACAATACCCATGGTGGTGCCCAGCAGACCGACGAACGGCGCGGTTGAACCCACGGTGCCGAGCACGCCGAGTCCCCGCTTGAACTCCGAGAGCACGATCAGCATTTGACGCTCGACCGCACGCTCCGCCGAGTTGATGTCGGCAGCGGTAATGGTCGCCCGATCGCGCAGCAGGGGCTTCACCTCGGCCAACGCCTCGCCCACCACTCGAGCGAGATGGCTCTTCTTGTTCTTCTCGGCCAGCGTGATGGCCTGGTCCAGGTTCTCCTCCTGGATCGCGCGGGAGAACTGAGGGGCGAACTTCCGGGTTTCCCGTTCGCTCCGCTTCAGCTGAACCAGTTTGGTGATGACGATTGTGAGCGAGTAGATGGACATGATCGCCATAATGACCACGATGCCTTTGGCGAAGGCGCCCATCTGACCCCACAGGTGAAGTAGATCAACACTCATGTTGGATTGCCTCCAGGGGGAACGAAGCTATTGCTGCTTGAATGAGACCGCCTGCTGCACCAGTTGCCGGACCGGTCGGCCCTTGAATCGCGCGGGCTTGAACACGCTCTTGAGGATGGCCTCACGCGCGGGTTCAGCGAACGCGGGATGCGAGGTCTTGAGCACCTTGAATGAAGGAGGCTCGACATGCCCGGTCGTGTCCACCACGAACTGCATCTCCACTCGGCCGGTAATCCCGGCGCTGGCCAGCACCGGCGGATAACGGGGCTGGGGCTGGGAGATCACTTGAACCGGGTCGTCCAGCTGTGCTTCCAGGAACACTTCTCCGGTCACCGGGCCGGTTCCGCCCACTACCCCGGTACCGATGCCACCCTCCACGCCTTTCCCGGTGAAATCCCGCGGGTCGAACGGCTTCTCGTTCAGATCGACCGGCGGAATGTCCTTGGGGATGTCGGTCGGCGCCACAACCGTCTGGAATCCCTTGGGGGGAGGATTGGCGGCCACGACGACGTCTGGCGGAGGCTGCTCTGGTGGAGGCTTCGGGGGTTCCGGCGGTTTGAGAAAGACCATCGTGGTGTCAACCGGGCGATTCTTGATGGTTTCAGCTACGCCTTGGGTCGCCTTGACGGCCCCCACGATGATGAGGCCGTGAACCAGCAGAGAGAGGACGGTCTGCCCTACGGTCCGCTGACCCTTCTGCTTCGATTCGATCAGGTTCTCGAACACGCAACTACCTCCAGGGGGAGGGTGATCGTGTCCCGAAAGTAAAGATCGCCGAGTACATTCGCTTTGCCTCTAAATGACAATTCGATTACAACCGGATTACCGCTTCCGGAACCGCACTGTCAGTCCATCCCGAGGTATCGCGAACTCCGACGAGTGTGCCGGTTTGAAACCGACACGAAAGAGCACCTAATAACGTCGCTGTTGAACGCGGGATCTGTGCTGGCCGTCACTCGAAGGGGGTGCCGGAACCTTTGGGAGAGCGATCCGATAGAGTCCGTAAAGGTCAACGCTCAGCTAACTGAAGCTCGGGCTTTCGGTAGCCAGACAGTAAAGAGGGTTCCTCGCCCCGGCCGGCTCTGGACCGAAATCGATCCACCATGGGCCTCGACGATCCATTTGGTAATCGCCAGCCCCAGTCCAATACCGGGGCGATCGCCGGTGCGCGATCGGGCCGGATCAGCCCGCCAGAAGCGGTCGAAAATGTGGGGCAGGTCGCCGGCGGCTATACCGATACCGGTGTCACGCACCGTGAAAATCACCGCGTCAGGCTTGTCGTCCAGCCCCAGCGAGACCGTTCCCCCCCGCGGCGTATACTTGATGGCGTTCGTCACCATGTTGAGCAGCATTTCACGGATCCGATGGCGGTCTACCGCCCGGCGGACCGGTGCGTCCGGAACCGAATGCACCGCGGCCACTCCGGCCTCTTCCCCCAGGATGCCCGCCGTCTCGGCCACATCCAGCACGATATCACGCAGGTCACATTCCTCCACCGCCAGCGGTGCCCTGCCCTCATCCGCCCGCGCGAGGGTCAACAGGTTCTCGACCATCTCCGTCATCTGATTGATCTGGGCCAGCGTCTCGTCCAGCGACTGCATGATGTCCGGCGGGACTCCCGGATGGACCAGCGATCGCTCCACTCCGGCCCGCAGGACCATGAGGGGGGTCTTGAGCTCGTGACTCGCATCAGCGGTGAACCGGTGGAGACTGGCAAAGCTCTGTTCCAGGCGGGCCAGCATGCCGTTGACCGTAAGAGCGAGACGGGCCATCTCGTCGCCCGAGAGCGGAACGGCGAGCCTACGGTGCAGACTCCGACCATCGGAGATGGCGTCAACCTCGTCCATGATCACCTCGACCGGACGCAGACTCGTTCCCGCCAGCCAGTAGCCAATGAGTCCGGCGCTCAAGAGAATCACCGGGGCGATCAGCAGCATGGAGCGCAGCAGGTCCGCCGGGCCGAACGACGCCTGGCGGGTCGGGGTGGCCACGAGGATGCCGCCGATCGTCGGCCCGGCGCTCTCGAGCGGAACAACCTGATAGCGCACCTTTCCCGCGGGGCCCAGCCCCAGCTCACCGGCGTGCCGGGTCAATGGCAGGGTGTCGAGCGGCGCCGTGATGCGTTCGAGCGCTTCCGCGCTCAGGGTCCGGGTGACGTCGGACAGGGCCAGCACCTGCCCGGCCGTGTCGGCTACCACGAGATAATCACGGCCGGCTTCGAGATAAGCACTGATGGCGGGATCGAGCGAGGGCCTCAAGCCGGTGTTGGTGACGATCCGGCCGAGCACCTTATACGACTGGGTGAGCCACTGCGCCGCCAGCTCGGACTCGAGCGTCAAGCGCTGATCCAATTCCCGGATACTAGCCTGGCGCCGTTCGAAGTAGAGCGCCGTTCCGAAGGCGAGAACCGTGACGGCCAGTGCCACCGTGTACCAGACGGTGAGCCGCCACCGGATGGTGGTCATCAGACCTTGACGACGTACCCGACGCCGCGCACGGTATGCACCAGCTTTTGGGAGTGGCCCGAATCCACCTTCTTGCGCAGGCGGTTGATCACCACGTCGACGATGTTGGTTCCGGGATCGAAGTGATAGTCCCAGGCGTACTCGGTGATGAGCGTGCGCGACATCACCCGGCCGGCATGCCGCATCAGATACTCGAGGACCGTGTACTCCTTGGGGGTCAGCTCGATGCGCTCTCCGGAACGACGCACCTCGCGAGTGGCCATATCGAGCTCCAGCTCACCGACGCGGAGAATAGGGGTCTGGATCTCTTTCGGCCGCCGGCCCAGCGCCTCGACTCGCGCCAGCAGCTCCTCGAAGGCAAACGGCTTGGTCACGTAGTCGTCGGCCCCCGAGCGGAGCGCCTGGACCTTGAAGTCGACGGCGTCTTGGGCGGTGAGCACCAGCACCGGAGTGGTATTGCCCCGGTCTCGGAGGGTCCGCAGGACCTCCAACCCATTCATCTCGGGGAGCCGGAGGTCGAGCACGATGAGATCGTAGCGACCCCCGGAGGCCATTCGAAGGCCTTCCATCCCATCGTCCACCAGGTCAGCGTGGTACCGTTGCTCTTCCAGTCCTCGCTTGACATACTGGCCGACGGTCCGGTCGTCTTCGACGACGAGAATCTTCATAGGACTCGGTTCTGGGCCGGCAGAAATACCCGGAAGATGGATCCGCGGCCGGGCTGGCTATCCACCTCGATGCGCCCTCGGTGATCCTCCACGATGCCATAGCAAATGGAAAGACCCAGGCCGGTTCCCCGCCCTGGGGGCTTCGTGGTGTAGAACGGCTCGAAGATCTTGCTCTGATCGGCGCGAGGAATGCCGATACCGTTGTCCTCGATCTCCAGCATGACCTCGTCCGATCGAAGCGGGCTTCGTCCGGTGCGGACACTCAGCTTGCCGCGCTCATCCATGGCATCGACCGCGTTGAGCATCAGAGCCATCAGAACCTGGGTCAGCTGCTCGGCGTTTCCCATTGCTGTCGGGATCGAGGGATCCAGATGAAGGCTCAGGGTGAGTCGCTTGAAGCGCTGATGATGCTTGAGCAGAAACAGGGTTTCGTCCACCAGAGCGTTCAGCGCCACCGGGCCTTTGGTCTTGCCTTTGGGTCGGCTGAAGTCGAGCAGTCCGTCGACGATGCGGGTACAGCGGTCGACTTCCTTATCGATGATCTCGAGATACTCCTCCACCGAGACTTTTTCCGGTTGTGATAAGGCGTCGAGCCGACCCGTGATGGCGGCAACACAGGCGCTGATCGTCGCCAGCGGGTTATTGATCTCGTGCATGACGCCGGCCGCCAGCTGCCCGACGGCAGCCAGCTTTTCGCTTTGCATGATCTGACCCTGCGTCCTGCGTGAGTCGGTGACATCTTCGCCGATGGTGATCACGTGGCTGATGGTGTCACCCTCGAGGCGCATCGGAATCTTGCTCAATCGAAAGGAGCGGAGCTCGCCCCCCAGGGTGACCTCGAGCTCGGCTTGCTGGATCTCGCCGGTTTCGAATACTCGATCGAACTCGGCCCGGAGCTCCTCGGCCGGCTGGCGGGTGAGCACATCGAACACCGGGCGGCCAACCACTTCATCCCGTCGGAGACCCGGCGCGCCGACTTCCCGCTGCCGATTCCAGATCTGGATACGGTAATCCCGGTCGACGACGTACAGGCCGATCGGTAGGCTGTCGATGATGAGGCTGGTGAAGCGCCGTTGCTCTTCGATTTCCCGCGACTGCGCGGCCACCTCGACGGCGAAGTCTGCCGACAATGCCAGGGAAGCCAGATAGCCGGCCAGGAGATCGGCGACCACCAGGAGAGCGTTACGCGCTCGAGAAGGCGGCCCCGGATGGACCTCCAGTAAACCGATGCAGGCCTGGTCGTGCTCGAGCGAGAGCCGGACTCCGGACCCCAGCCGCGGAATCGCCTCGAAGGAGTCGATGAGCCCGGGAGCGTTTCCAGGGGGTGCCGGCATGACCCGAAAGCCACCCGTTTGCACATCGCGAAACCAGATGGCCACTCGGTCCGCCTCCAGATGGGTCTCGAGCGACTCGACGAGTTTCAGGAGCGTCTCGTCAGCCCCCAGGCCGGCATTGAAGAGCTTGGCAACGCTGCCAACGAGCCGGAGGCCGGATCCCGCAGTCAGTGCACACTCCTCTGGTCTGAAGACACGGCCGCAACGCTCAGGATGCGCCAATCTCCGTCGATGCGGCGCAGGACGATATGCTCCACCCAATCCCGTTCCAGCGCGCCCGGACCGGACGGCGTCCGCCGGCGGGTAACCACCCATGCCGCGGCCAGATCACCCTCTTGCCGCAAATCGGTGCGCAGGATTCGGACATCGAAGTTGGCCGGCTCCGCACCCCGGAGCCAATGCTCGTAGACCCGAAGCGCCGCATCAATGGGCACAGCCTGATGGTAGTCGGAGGGAGCACCTGGTCCGAGCGGACCGGCATAGCTTCCGTCTTGCCAGAAAAGCGAGCGCACTCCTCTCCAGTCCCGCTGGGAGAGGCCCCGCGCGTAGCGGCTGATGAGGTGTTGAATCGTGTCTTCATCGCGGCGGCTGCCCGTGGGGGTCCGGTCCTCGATCCGGCAACCTCCGGCAGCGAGGATCGCGAGCCCCAGGGCCGCCAGGCGCAGGGCGCTCATGCTGATGGCGGCGCCCCCGCGCCTGCCATCACCGCAAAGCCTTTTCGAGTCCCTTTGCCTTTTCGAAACGCTTCGCGATGACGGTCCAGTTGACCACGTTCCACCAGGCGTTCACGTAGTCCGGCCGGCGGTTCTGGTACTTGAGATAGTAGGCATGCTCCCAGACGTCACAGCCCAGCACTGGCGTCTTTCCGTCCATCAGAGGCGAGTCCTGGTTGGGCGTGCTCTCGATGGCCAGCTTGCCTCCGCGGTCCAGTGTAAGCCATCCCCACCCGCTGCCAAAACGCTCGGCGCAGGCCTTGCCGAACTGTTCCTTGAAGCCGGTGAAATTTCCGAATGCCTGGCTGATAGCGTCGGCCAGCCCTCCACCGGGTTCCTTGCTTCCACCGGGCGCCATCATTTCCCAGAAAATCGTATGATTGGCGTGGCCACCCCCGTTGTTCCGGACCTTGGCGCGGATATTCTCCGGAACCTGGTTGAGGTTGGCGAGCAGGTCTTCGATCGATTTTTTCTGCAAATCGGCGTGGGGCTCGAGCGCGGCGTTCAGATTGTTGACGTAGGCAGCATGGTGTTTATCGTGGTGCAGCCGCATCGTTTGCTCGTCAATGTGCGGCTCCAGCGCCTTATAATCGTATGGTAGAGGGGGAAGGGTGAACGGCATGACCAGCTCCTCGCGCTGAAGAGACTCAAGAACGTTCCGCTGAGCGGCGAAATATCATTGCGTGTCTAAGAGGGGTCAACGAGGATGATGCTGCCGGTACAGCCGGTCTTTCTGGTCGACCGGTTTCCACCATTGCACGCCGAGCTCATGCGTTTGCTCCGCGAGCTGGAGGAGGGGGACTGGCGCCGTTCTACCGCGTGTGCCCTCTGGTCGGTGAAAGACATTGTGGCCCACTTGCTCGATACCAGTCTTCGCCGATTGTCATTTGGACGCGACGGTGTGCTCCCGGCGCCGCCTCGGAGCATCGACCAGTATGCCGATCTCGTGTCATATCTCAATGAGCTGAACGCGCAATGGGTGACGGCTGCCCGGCGGTTGAGTCCCCCAGTCTTGATCGAGCTTCTCGACGATAGTGCGACCCGGCTCCATGCCTACTTCTCCTCCCTGGATCCCATGGCGGACGCCCAGTTTGGCGTGGCGTGGGCCGGCCAAGACAGCTCACCCGTCTGGTTCGACCTGGGGCGGGAGTATACCGAGCGCTGGCTTCATCAACAGCAGATCCGCGAGGCGGTAAAGGCGCCCGGTCTGACCAGCCGGGAATGGCTCCATCCTGCCCTGGATATTTTCATGCGAGCTCTACCGCATACTTATCGTAGCGTGCCGGCCACCCCAGGCCAAAACGTCCGGCTCAACATTGAGGGCACGGCCGGAGGGGTCTGGAGTCTGGTGCGTGGGACTGAGGACTGGGCCCTCTTTACCGGCTCTGACACGACTCCAAGCACCACCCTCCACCTGGATCAGGATGCTGCCTGGAAGCTCCTCTCCAAAGGGCTCTCCCGCGAGGCCGCCCGCTCTCGCATTGGGATCGAGGGCGAGAAGAGGCTAGGCGAGCCTATCTTCAGCGCTCTGGCGGTGATGGCCTGAAAGCAGTGCGAATTTTAGCAGGTTGTGGATCGCATCTTGCTCCACAGCTCCGCCGAGCACAGCCAATTCTCGCCGTTCGAGCTGTCTCTCACTCTGATAGTCGGCTATTTGATTCGAGCTTCCCGGGACGGACTTCACTCCTGCTGCTGGGGTGAAACGCAACCGTCACGGAGATCTGCAAGGCCATGAAAGAGACCCGGACACCCCTAGGCACCCCAGAATAAGGGTTACCCACACCGTGACCATCGCGATCGATATCAACCCATCGGCGGCGGCTGAAGCCTATCTGGCGGAAGCCATGGCCAAGCGGATCCAGCTGACCAAGCGGAAGACCTGGCGGCCAGCCAGCGAGCTCGCGGTAGACCTGGGAACGGCCAACACTCTGGTCTTCGTGAAGGGGGAGGGTGTGGTATTGAATGAGCCGTCGGTCGCAGCCGTGGATCAGGCCACCGGCAAGATCCTGGGGATCGGGCTCGATGCCAAACGGATGCTGGGTCGTACACCGGAGGGCGTGCTCGCTGTCCGTCCGATGAAGGACGGCGTCATTGCCGATTTTCATATCGCCGAGAAGATGCTCCGCCACTTCATCCGGATGGTCATCGACCGGACCATTCTCCGGGTCAAGCCGACCGTGGTGGTATGCGTACCATCCGGCATTACCGAGGTGGAGCGGAGGGCGGTGCGGGATTCGGCCCAGTCCGCCGGAGTCAAGCGGCTCTACATGGTGGCGGAGCCGATGGCCGCGGCGATCGGCGTAGGCTTGCCGGTTGATACTCCCGTCGGAAGCATGGTCATCGACATCGGGGGCGGAACCACCAACATCGCCGTCATTGCCCTTTCCGGGATCGTGTGCGACGCGTCAATCCGAACCGGTGGTGACGAGCTGGATCAAGCCATCGTGCAGTTCATGCGTAAGACCTACAGCCTCCTTATCGGTGAGCCTACGGCGGAGCGGATCAAGATTGCGCTCGGCTCCGCGGCTCAGCTGGAGCGAGAAGGCGAGATGGACGTGAAGGGCCGGGACCTCGTGTCGGGCCTGCCCAAGACCATCCGGATCGACTCCCGGGGCGTGCGTGAGGCCATCGAGGAGCCCATATCCCACATCATCAACGCGGTTCGCCGGGCGCTGGAGATGACCCCGCCCGAGCTGGCGAGTGACGTACTGGAACACGGCATCATGCTAACCGGTGGCGGCTCGTTGATTCGCGGCCTCGATCAGCGGCTCATGGATGAGACCGGGCTGCCGGTTCGTCTCGATGAGGACCCACTCACTTCCGTGGTTCGCGGCACCGGCCGCATTCTCGAGACCTTCAGTCGCTATAATACCGTTCTGACAACCTGACCTTTCCCGGAGCGTTCGGCGCTCCGGGAGCTCCCGTCCCACACACCGGCATTCCCGCCCACGCGGCGAGGATGTCGGTGTCTGGTTTTTGGAGGACTATCTTGCAGAGCCTATTTGCCGAGGATCCCGCATGTCCACCGCTGCTGCTGCCGAGTCAGCTGTCCGCCAAGTGGCCCCCTGGGTCGAGCACCTGGCTCGGTTGGGATACGCCGCAAAGGGGATTTTGTACATCACTGTGGGGTTGCTCGCATCGCAAGCGGCCATCGGCCGCCCGGCCCGTGCGGTGGACACGCAGGGTGCTCTCCGGGTAGTGCACCAGGCCAGCTTCGGCACGGTCGCGCTATTCGTCATCGCCCTCGGACTGATGGGCTATGCCATTTGGCGAGTGGTGGAGGCGATCGTCGACCCCGATAACCGCGGGAGCGATCTCAAGGGTGTAGCCCTTCGCATCAGCTTCGCCATACGAGGTCTGGCGCATGCCGCGCTCGGTGTCACTGCATTCCGGCTCGCCTTGCACACGCAAAGCGGCTCTCACTCCGACCAGACTCGTCACTGGACCGCTCGCGCCTTTGAGCTGCCTGGCGGAGAGCTCCTGGTCTGGGCCGGCGCGATTGCCGCCGCGGGGTATGGTCTCTATCAGTTCTATCGCGCATATGCGGCCAAGCTGAGCAGTCAGCTGAATTTGAGCCGGTTGAGCCCCGCCATGCTTCGCTGGGTGATCGGCATCAGTCGGTTCGGCATGGCTGCCCGCGGCGTGGTCTTCTGCCTCATCGGTTATCTTTTGGCTCATGCCGCGGCCAAGCACAACGCCGCGGAGGCCGGCGGGGTTCGTCGGTCGCTTGGTCTCCTGGCGGGGTTCGGCCGCTGGCCGTTCGTCATCGTCGCATCAGGCCTCATGGCGTACGGGGCGTACGAGCTGCTCAACGCCCGCTATCGTCGAATCCAAGTAGGGTAAGGAAGAGAAGATGAAACGAAGGAAGGGCTGGAGCGTTGCTGTTGCCGCGCTCACGGCTGCGGTGGTCTCCTGTGCACCAACCGTCAATCTGCTGAACCCAACCTCACCCAGATTCGAGGGAGCGTACGCCGGCGCCGTCCCTGCGGCTCCTACGGCATATCCGGAGCGAGTCAGGGTGGTGAGCTTCAATATCAAGCTAGCCGATCAGATCGGCCGGGCTATCGAGGTGCTCCAGCAAAATCCGTTGACCGGCGCTGATGTGATCTCACTGCAGGAGATGGATGAATCCGGAGTTGAGCGGATCGCTCGGGCCCTGCACCTCAACTACATCTATTACCCGGGCGCCATTCACCCGACCCGGCACCGTTACTTTGGCCCTGCCATACTCACACCCTGGCCCATCAGTGAGACTCGGAAGCTCATCCTGCCGCACGAAGGGTGGGGACGCCATCAGATGAGGGATGTCACCGCAGCCACGATCACAATCCGGGGCTCCTGCCTTCGAGTCTACGCGGTTCACCTCGAGACTCAGCTCAAGGCCTCGCCCAAGGACCGGGAGGACCAAGTGGATACCGTGCTGGCCGATGCTGCCACCACGCATTGTCCCGTGGTGGTGGCGGGGGACTTCAACAGTAAGGGGATCGGGTACTATCTCGAGCGGCAGGGATTCGCGTGGCCCACCCAGCACGTGGGGAAGACCATCTCCATCTTTTCCTGGGACCACATCTTTGCCAGAGGACTGAATCTTCCAGATTCGGCCGTTGCAGGAAAGCTGCGTGAAGTGCGCGGCGCCAGCGATCACCTCCCCATATGGGCGACTCTGATGCTACCCCGGCCGGCCCTTATCGCCCGTCCGTGACCTGACCCGCCTGCCGGCGGGCCGCCGCGACGATGCTATCGGCCCGCTGCCCAGCCTCACTCACAATGTCCGCCGCCTTCTTGTCCGACTGCTCCCGAAGCTGGTCGGCAGCAGGCTTGGCAGCAGCCTGAAGTAACGGGTTGGAACCGGCTTTTTCGGTGAGGGAGTCGGCCTGCCGGTATCCCTCGATCTTCACCTTGTCCGCCACTGCCTTCGCTTGCTGGCGGATCTCCGACGCCTGCTGCTCCGCCTTCTGAACCAGCTGGGTCGCCTCGGCCGAAACTTTGGTCCTGGCCGCCTGCTCTACCGCTTGGGTCGCTCCTTTCGTCACCGAGGAGGCAAGACTCCCCACCTCAGCCTTGACCGACGGATTGGTCACCGTGCCGCCGAGCTGGATGTCGAGCGGGATCTGGGGGGCCGCGCTCAGGTCGATACCTGCTTTTCCTGCCTGTGACGCCAGGCCCGCGATCGCCTGATTTGCTCCGCCCCCCAGCAACGAGCGGGGGACCTGAAGCCCGAGGGTATAACTCAGCGATTGATCGAGACCGTTGGAGCCCGACACGTTCATTACGGTCGGCCCCAGCTTGACCGCGAACGGCTCCACGTTCAATCGGCCGTCTCGGATCTGAAACTTTGCTCGCAGATCCTGCATCGTTGGGTTGTTCAGCAGCTGCAGTTTGGTCACGTCTACCAGCTTGTTCATGGCCGGAAAGTCGTGCAGAGCAATCTGAGAGGTGGCCAGGCTGCCGCGCCCGGTGAGAGTCTGGAAGTCCGGCATCATGTTCTTGCCCAGCACGCCACTCAGGCTCACATCGGTGGTCACCTTGCCCGCGGCATACTTCGCCACGGGCGCCAGCTTCTGGATCGTGGTGAACGCCTGGAACGCCGAGGGGACGTCCACTTTGGCCAGCTTGAGATTCACGTCGAACTTGGGCTGGGCCGGATCGGCGGTATCGTAGAGCCCGTTCAACGCAATCTCGCCGCCCAGGGCGCCCATCCTGAAATCCTCCAGCGTGATTCGCTGATCCTTGATCCGAAGACGCCCGCGCGCATTGGTGAACTTGAGCTTGTCGTACGTCAGCTCGGCCACGGTCGCGCTGGCCGCGAAATCGATCTTGGGTGGTACTCTGATCGTCTGGAGATCTCCCTCTCCCGATCGCCATTCGTCCAGGTTGAACCGGTTGCTGCGCAGGGTGGCGGTGCCACGGAGATCGTCATCGCGGAAGGCGTAGCCCAGGAGGTTTTCCAGCGAGCCGGATGCCTGAATGTCGCTGCTCCCAAGCGAGCCGCTGAACGACGTGAGCTGGGCCTTCGCCGGGGCCAGCCGGAGCGATGCCTGTTGAATGGCGAGCGGGTGCGGCAGAGTCTTGCCGGCGACGGTGAGGTTCTCCACGTCCACGCTGCCGCTCGCGGCCACCTTGTCATATTGCTTGCGGTCGATGAATGACATCCGGGTGCGAACCGCAAAGTCCCCCGCCACTGTACCGGTCAGCCGATCGATCCCTTCGAGTCTTACCGTGCGACGGATGTCGGCCAGGTCCAGCTTGCCCTTGGCTTTCAAGTCCACATTCGGATCGGATAGCGGCGTCCTCAGCTCGAGTCCGGCGTCGATCGGGTTTCGACCGAGCAGGACATGAAAGCGATCGAGCTTCACGACGGTGCTATCGAGGCTGCCGCCGGGATTGGTGAGCGAGAGATCCAGGAATATGGACCGAGCCGGAAGCGGAAGATCGGGATATTGGAACGCCGCGTCGTTCACCTTGGCACTGATCGCAAACCCGGGGAAGACGCTGTCGCCGTACTCCCCCTTGACTCTGCCGTTGACGGTGAAGCTCCCCGACGTCTTCACCTTCTCGAATTCACGGGCGTAGATCGCCGGCACCAGAGACAGAATGCTCCGGAAGTTCGTGCTCGGCGCCTGGAACGCCAAGTCGAGGTCCAGAAGCTTTCCCGCAGCGCGGGCCGAGCCTGAAACTCCGAGCCGGAGATCGTTGAGCCGGAGCTCGGTGTCTTTCAGGGTATAGGACTTATTGGCCAGGTCGGCTTGAACATCCGCGGTGAGACCCAGCTTCACCCGCCTGAGATAGGGCATGCCGGCAAAGGTGACACTTACGGTATCGGCGCCGGCCCGGGTCTGGATCGTTACCTGCTTCTGACTGAGATCTCCGGTGAGGCTCTGGTTGAATCGGGCCAGCCAAGCCTTGAGCTTGGACTGGCGATTGTCGAACCGGACGGCGGCATCGGTAATGTCGAAGCGGCGCAAGCTGACCGTCATGGCCTTGGAGCCCTGGGCCTGAGGCTGCCCCGGTGCCGGTGTTTTCCTGGAGATGTCCCAGTTGGCGGCTCCATTCTCGAGCTTGATCAGCGACAGACGCGGCTGGTTCAGCTCGAGCGCCCGCACCACGATCGGCGTACCGCCGCCGCCCAGCACGTTTCGCAGCACACTAGCGAGATCGAGCGCCATGCCGAATTGGCGCATGGAGGCCAGGGTATCACCCTTGAACCGGTCGACCCCCACGACGGTAAGGTCATCGAGCCGAAGGGTGAGATCGGGGAAATGCCGGAACACGCCGAGTCCCAGATGACGCCAATCGACCCGGGCGGCCAGGTTTTGGTTCAGTTCGGTCTTGACTCGTTCCGCGATCCGATCCTGGAAGAGCAGTGGTAACCCAATGAGCAGGGCGAGCACGATGGCAAGCAGCGCCGCGATAACAGCCAGAATGCGTGAAAATCGGTTCATCTATCCTCTCAGCCGAACCAGCCAGCGATAACCCAAGTTTAACTAACACTCCCCGCTGCATACCCTCAACACGACCTGTCGCTCCAACCGGACGATGGTTCCGGTAACCTCCATCAAAGTGCTGATTATAGCGGCACTTGTCTTGCAGCCATGACCGCCTCACGACCTGGTCGAGGTCTTGAGTGGACGCTGAGTACGGCTTATTGTCCCTGCTCGCCCCGGGGGTTGGCGGGCCTGACGCAAATCGGTTGAGGGGAATTGGGTAAGCTGATGAAATTCCAAGTTTTGTCACATGCGGGACTGCTGGTATCGGCCCAGAACAAGACCCTGGTGTGCGACCCCTGGATCATCGGGAGCACCTACTGGCGCTCCTGGTGGAATTACCCGCCGGTCTCACCCGAGCTCATCGCCTCGGTGAAGCCGGATTTCATATACCTGACCCACGTTCACTGGGACCACTTCCATGGTCCTTCGCTCAAGAAGTTCGATCGCAACACCCCCGTTATCGTGCCCAAGGGTCATCTGAGTCGCCTAAAGCGGGACCTCAAAACCGTGGGTTTCAAGAACGTCATCGAGCTGAGACACGGCGAAGGGTACGACATCGCGCCCAACTTCCGAATCTACTCCTATCAGTTCTTCCCCATGCCCGACAGCGCCCTCGTGGTGGAGGCGGATGGGGTGACGTTGTTCAATGCCAACGACTCGAAGTTCATGGGCAAGCCGCTGGCGCAGATCGTTCACCGGCACCCTCGGTTCGATTTTGTATTCCGCAGCCACAGCTCAGCCAACAGCCGGTTATGCTATGAGGTCATCGATAGTCCGGGGGAGATGCTCGACGATACGGCGAGTTACATCCGGAGCTTCGCGGCCTTTGCGATGAAGTCTCGAGCTCGCTACGCTGTGCCGTTCGCCAGCAACCATTGCTATCTCCATCGCGAGACCATCGGCCTCAACCGCACTATCCAGACTCCGTTCGCCATCAAGGAATACTTTCAGACCCAGGGCATTACCTCGCCCGAGGTGGTGGTGATGGTGAGTGGAGATTCCTGGTCCTCCGAAGGGGGCTTCAACCTCGATCCCAATGCGTCACGGTTCTTCCAGGAGCGCGAACGGTACCTGGCGGAATACGCCGAACGCCAACGTCCGACACTGGAGGCGTTCTATGAGCGGGAGGCGCGAAGCTCAGTCAGCCTGAAAGAGATGGAACGGTACTTCAACGGCTTCTTCGATGCTTTGCCCTATGGCGTTCGGCGGATCTATCGGGGACACCCGATCCGCTATCATCTCAGCGCCGGCGACCAGACTTTCCTCTATGAAGTCGATCTGGCGAATAAGAAGGTGACTGCAGTGGAGCCTGGCACCGAGCTCAAGCCGATGCCGGAGATCCACATGTCCGCCCTGATCATGAAGCACGCAATGGCGGCCAAGTTCTGCGCCCAGATCGGGATCGGAAAACGGGTTCGGTTCCGGGTCACCACCCGCACCAAAAAGTACGTCAACCTGCTTGTCTTCCTCATGAACCTGTACGAATCCGAGCTGTTACCGGTCAGCGCATGGTTCCGCTATCGGTTCTTGGAGACCTGGCTACTTCGCTGGCGCGAGGTTGGACTGTATCTCGGCATCATGCTGGATCGAGTCCGCTCCCAGCGCCTGTCCGAAGAGCAGTACATCCTGAATACGCGTATCTGACCTCCTTAGTCGTTTCGAAGGCTCTCTCTTGGCGACTAGCTCGGCGCGTGCTTCTGATCCTGGGCTGTGCCGCCGGGCTGCCTGGCTGCACCAGCTGGGAGAATCTGCCGCTCCTTCCCTCCCTCGGAATCGGGCACATCGCGGATAACCGAGTACGGGTAACCCGGAGCGACTCGACTCACCTCGTCCTCGTCTCGCCCCGAGTCACCGGCGACACCCTGCAGGGAATGGTCGAGGGCCATCGGGAGCGGCTCGAAGCCATACCTCTTTCCGGTGTTCAGGAAATCGCGGTCCGCAAACCCGACGTGCTCAAGACCCTGGCTCTGGTCGTGAGCCTTTTGGTCCTGTGCGCCGTGGTGATGTTTTCGCTGGCCTTCGGCCAGGGCCTCTGGGAGTGGTACGGCGAGATCAACGAGATCGAGTAGGGCATTATCCTTGACCGCATGACATTTCCCCAGCTGGCCTCCCGACTCTCGGAGATCGCGCGTGACTGTTACCGGCGAGGCTGGGCGCTGGGCACCAGCGGGAATTTTAGTGCGGTGGTGAGTCGCAATCCGCTTCGTCTTGCCATTAGCGCGAGCGGCGCGGACAAAGCGACCCTCTCCCCCGATCAGATCGTCGAGATCGATCAGCACGGCACGTTGCTAGCGGGGTCCGGGCGGCCCTCAGCCGAGGCCAGTCTCCATCTCGCGATTGTCCGAGCCAGGGGGGCCGGCGCGGTCTTGCATACCCATTCGATTTGGAGCACGATTCTTTCTGATGTGACCGGGGAGGATGGCCTGGCCATCGAAGGGTATGAGATGCTGAAGGGGCTGGCCAGCGTGGGTACGCACCAGCACCGCGAATGGCTGCCCATTCTGAACAACACCCAGGATTGGGCTGCCGCCGTGCCCGAGGTGGAAGCGATGCTGGCGGCCCACCCGGACGCGCACGGCTTTTTGATCCGCCGGCATGGGCTCTACACGTGGGGCACGGACCTCGCCGAGGCCAAGCGCCACCTGGAGACCTTGGAATTTCTGTTTGAGGCAATAGAGCGAAAGCGAGGGATGACATGGCAAGCGTGAGAATTCCTGACCAGCAGCGCACACTGACCGACGAGGGTCAGGTGCGGGACTACCTGGCGACGCTCGGGATTGACTATGAGCGGTGGCCGGGCGACGAGCGGGTGCCCGCCCAGGCATCGGCAGACGAAGTCCTTGCGGCCTACGCACCGGAGATCGATCAGCTGAAGGCGCGGGGTGGCTACGTCACGGCCGACGTCATCGATGTCACGGCAGAGACTCCTGGACTCGAAGCCATGCTCGCCAAGTTCAAGACGGAGCATTGGCATGACGAGGACGAGGTCCGCTTCATCGTGCGGGGTCGGGGCCTGTTTCATGTGCACCCGAAGGAGGGTGGTCCCATCATCGCCATCGAAGTAGAACCCGGCGACTTGATCCGCGTGCCCCGGGGCACGTGGCACTGGTTCGACCTGTGCGGTGACCGGGACATCCGTGCCATCCGGCTGTTTCAGGACAAGTCGGGCTGGACACCCCATTACACCAACAGCGGAGCCGATCAGGGATATCAACCGCTCTGCATGGGTCCAGCCTACATCCCGGTCCGGACTGCGGCTCGCTGAGCGAGGTTGGCGCCGTCCTCCTGGACATAGAGGGCACCACCACCCCCGTCGAGTTCGTCCATCAAACACTGTTCGGCTATGCCCGGGCCCGGGTGACTGGATTCCTGGAACAGTATTGGAACGATCCCGCGGTCCGCGCCGATGTCGAACAGCTCGAGACCGAGCACCAGGCCGAAGCATCCCAGCCTCCCCCGTCGCCCTGGCAGCACAATCCCGCCGCCGTCGCCACCTATCTGCAGTGGTTGATGGATCGGGACCGTAAATCCACCGGCCTCAAATCGCTTCAGGGGAAGATCTGGGAAGAGGGGTATCGCTCGGGCGAACTGAGGGGCGAGGTGTATTCCGACGTCCCGATGACACTGCAGCGCTGGCGGCGTCAGGGCATCGAGATAGCCATTTTTTCTTCGGGAAGCGTCCAGGCGCAACGCTCCCTTTTCAGGAGCACTCCCGCCGGCGATCTCACCCAGTACATCGGGGCGTACTTCGACACCACCACCGGCCCCAAAGCCGCTCCCGAGAGCTACACGAGGATCGCGGCGAAGCTCAAGCGCTCGACGTCCGCGATAGTGTTTCTCTCGGACGTGGTCGCTGAGCTAGACGCGGCGCGGACATCAGGCATGGAAACGGCTCTGTGCGTGCGGGATCCGGGTGCCGTGCCATCGACCGGCGGGCACCGCGTCATTCATAGCTTGGATCAGCTTGACGTAAGCTGACGTACCATCCTCCTCTCACCCTCCAATGAGCTTCTGGAGCTCCGCGCACAGCTGGGGATCGCTGGGGGTCAGCTTTCCCAGCTTGGCGATCGCCTCGCGATCCTTGCCATAGGGATCGCGCAGAAAGTTGACGGTGCCATCTCGGACGAATGCAGTTAAGTAGACGATGTAGACTGCCAGCGGCTGCTCCAGGGTGACGGCGTGGCGGTCTGCGCCTGCACCCTCGCCGGGTAAACGCGCCGTCTGCATCGCTTCCCGGACCTTCCGGTCGTCCCAGCCGTCCTGCCCCGCCAGCACGTAGTCGGCCAGCTCCACCGGCTTCTCCACCCACACGCAGCCGTGACTCAGCGTGGGTCTCGGCCGACCAAACAAGTTCCGGGTGGGTGTGTCATGCAGATATACGGCGAACTGGTTCGGGAAGATGAACTTCACTAGTCCGAGCGGGTTCGTGGGGCTTCCCCCCCTCTGTCGCACTCGAACCTTGCTGAGGTCCACGCGGGACCAGTTGATCCTGCGCGGATTCAACACCAGTGACTCGCGTTTGGCATCGACCACCTCAAACTGGTGCCGAGCGAGGAAGGAGCGGCTCTTCCGAATTCTCGGAAGAATCTCGCGGACCAGGATCCGCTGCGGCACGTACCAGTACGGGCGGAAGACCACGAGCGTCATCATGTCGGCAAATACTGGCGTGGCGTTCTGGTACTCGTCGCCCACCACGACCCGCATGTTGAGCACCGGCTTGCCCCGGTCGTAGGCGTAAAGCTTGTAATCGGGAATGTTCACATAGATGTACCGGGGGCCGAACTCCGCGGGTAGCCAGCGATATCGCTCCAAGTTGAGCTGGATCTGCCGAATGCGGACCTGGACCGGCACATTGAGGGCGGCGAGGGTCGCGGTGCGGACGACTCCGTCACTCGGGATTCCATGGCGCGCCTGGAAATGCGCCACCGCTTGGGCCACGGCGCGGTTGTAAACTGGTTTGGATCCCGCCGGACCAACCAAGTCGCCCGTAATCCTGAGCCGGCGACGCAGGACAGCCACGCGGTGGCCGCGATCGCCCCGACGGAGTCTGCCGTGGCCAGGCACCCTGGGCCAGCCACCCTGCCGAAGGGTTTGGCGGTAGTCGGCCAGCGCCTTCACGAGCTCGGCATACTCGGGCTGATGGGGGCGGAGCGGAGCCAGCATGCCCTCGAACTCTTCCGCCTGCACGGCGCCCCGGAGCGTTCCGTCGACGGTCGAGCGCCGCGCCCGAATGTACCACTCGCTCGCCACCGCCTTCGGATCGAGCCGCCCCGCGAGCAAATCGGTCCCATAGTCGAGGAACCGCCTCGTCAGCTCGAGATCGAGCACCGCGAAGGCCTCCGGCCTCTGCTTGTCGAGGCTGGGTCGCAGCCGTTCCACGGTGCGGCGGAGCTCGGCCAGGCGGTAGTCCGCAGGACGAAGTCCTTCCCGTTCGGCATCGCACAGGTTCGCGATCAGTTCCTTGGTTCTCTCCGGCACCGGACGAGTTCCCACCCAGAGCGGTCGGTACTGCCGATCTTCGTAGATCTGCCTGACCAGCTTCCAGCGAACTCCCTCGAGGTACGCCGGGGGGTTTTCGGACGAGGTGATGGTGCGAATCTCATCGATAATCCGGTCCCCAGACCGTCCGCAGCCGACAGCACCCAGCAGGACCACG